>JAGODF010000295.1 GCA_017998375.1 Spirochaetota bacterium | reverse complement strand
ATATCATCCACCGCCTTCTTGCGTTTCAGCGCCTCCATCACCATCCCTTCCTTTCTGATATCGACCGCCACCGGCGAGTTGGTCTCGAAATGAACCAGCGAAGCGGTGCGATAAGCGAAGAAGGGAAATCCCAGCCGCTCGGCGAGATCATTGAAGCCTTTCGTCAATTGCTCGGCGACATCGGCGGCCCTGCTGATGGCGCCGGTCTCTTCGATTAACCGTATTGCCCAGTAGCTCGCCGCCGATGATACGGCGTTTCCCGCCATGGTTCCCGCCACGAAGGCCTTGGGCTTGCCGGGAGTGAGGCCGGCAAGGCAGTTCATGACGTCCCTTTTCCCGCCCACGGCACCCGATGAGGGGAATCCGTGAGTCAGTATCTTGCCGAGCACCGTGATGTCCGCGTCCACACCGTAATACTCCTGGGCTCCTCCCATGGCCCACCTGAAACCGGTGACCACCTCGTCGAAGATCAGGAGCGACCCAAAGCGGTCGCACATCTGGCGACAGCTGACCTGGAAGGACGGGTCGGCGGTGATACCTCCGGATTCGCCGCCGGCGGGTTCCAGGATAACGGCGGCCACACCGCCGTCGCGCCCGCCCTCTTCAAAGGCCTTCTCGAGAGCGTTCGTATCGTTGGGCCCGACGCTCAGCACATTGGCGTAGTGCTCGGGCGGGATGCCCTGGGCCTGAAAGGCTCCGGAATAGGGGATATGCATGTCATAGACCATCTCATCGCTCCATCCGTGATACGATCCCCCGATCCTGACGATTTTTTTTCTGCCGGTGTACGCGCGTGCCAGCCGCACGGCCGCCATATCCGCCTCGGTTCCGGACTGGAAGAAGCGCACCATATCGACGTTTTTCATGTGTCGTATTATCTGTTCCGACGCCATAATCTCCCATTTCGAGGTCCAGCCGGATCCTATCCCCTCCTCGCGTACGACATCCAGGACCTTTTCAATCAGAGGGGGATAGTTATGCCCGAGTATGACGGGGCCCGCCATCATCAGAAAATCCAGGTACTCGTTGCCGTCGACATCCCACATCCTGGACCCGAGGCTTCTGCCGATTGTCAGCGGGAACGGGTCTTTGATCGCGAGCATGTGCTGCACGCCGCCGGGTATGCACTCTTTCGCCCTCTCATAGAGCTTTCGGGAGTTGGGCGCGCGCCGATGGAGTCTTTCACGTATCTCCGCCATCCGCGCGTCGGGTATCGAATAAACGGGCCCCCGCACCAGCTCGTTTCTTCTTCGCGTGATTTCCTGAAACTCCTTCGCGTTCATGCTCACGGTATTCCTCCGGTTATCAATGATAATGGACTCTCGAACCCTTGCAGCCCGCGCGGCGGCGACAAAGGGCGATCAATATCGAATGACGCGATGCAACACGATCATCACCAGGCCCGCGAACAGACAGAGCGCGCCCAGCGTCAGGATACCCGAGGTGTAACTGCCCGTCATCGACACAACGGTTCCGACGATGACGGGCCCCAGCCCTCCTCCAATCATCATGGCGAGCCCGTTGTACAGGCCAACGCCCGTCGCCACGCGGTTCCGGGGCAGAATGCGCTGCATAATGGCGAATTCGTTTGATGGATAGGTCATATTGACAAAAATCGTAAGACTGAAGAGCAGCACCGTAGCGAGAATCGTCGCGCCGGTGGCGGCGAAATAGGTGAGTCCCGCCGTAACCAGGAATCCGATTCCAGCGATGAGCGCCCTTCTGTTGGTCCGATCTCCCAGGTACGACCATACGACAACACCGAAAATGGAAAAGATATAGGGCAGTGAAACGACATACCAGAGATCGGAAAACGGCAACCCCCTCTCCTGTGTAAAGTAGGTCGGCAGCCAGTTAAGGAGCCCGTGCGCGATCGCGTTATTGAGGATTCCCCCGAGGAGCGCGATCCAGAATGGGAGGCTTGAGAGAAAGGGCCTCACCTGGCCCCAGAAGCTTTCCCCGGCCGCCGGTTCGTCTCCCTCCATTCCGGACTCCACGTAGGAGATTTCAGATTGAGTTATCCGCGGATGCTTTCCGGGGGTATCGTATATGTAACGCCATATGAGCGGCAGCGACACGACAAGGCCGATACCCCCCAGAATGACGAACATTGTGCGCCATCCCGTCGCGTCGACGATCGGCACCAGAAAAATGGGCCCCAGAATGGAAGACACGAAAATGCCGACAACGCATATACCGTTGCCGCGCGAGCGCTCGTGCGCGGGGAACCATTCCTTGGTGAGCGTATTCATCATCGGGAAGTGTATACCTTCGCTCAGCCCCAGAAAAACACGGGTAATTATAAATGGGACAAACATCAGCCCGAGCACGCCTCCCAGGGCCGTGAAGGCAGACCAGAGAACGACGATACAGAGCAGGCTCTTTCTGGGCCCGAACTTTTCGCCCAGCGGGCTGATGAAGATATTGGCAAGGCCGTAGGCGATATAGAAAATGCTCATCAACAGCCCGCCGAACTCCCCGGTCTGCGCCTTGGTCCACCCGTAATCTTCAGCGATCTTGGGCAAGGCAAGGTTGATGTTTCCGCGGTCGAGGTAGCCGATAAATACGGTCACCATGAGGACCAGCGGGATCTGCCAGCGTATCCGCCCGACGCCGGTACGACCGGATGAGACCTCGTGTGATGATTCCATGGTTCCTCCGAAAATGGCCGTTGTGGTTATCGCGCACAGGTCAGCGACATTCGCCCACCATTTAACGGCCCAGGATGTGTGTTCTTTATGAACAATTTGAACTGACACCAATGGAAAGTAAGAAGTGCTACTCTCTACTTATTGACATATAAAACAATATATATTTTGTCAACTCATTATAGGATCGAATATGATTGAATTTCAGGGGAAGGATCAGTGAAAAAGGATCGCCCGGCGGGAGCGGACCCGGACGACCCGTTAAATGCCCCGGGCGCCGGAGGGTGTCATGGGTTCACCACATGCCGGACCCGGGTATATGAATATTGATCATTTAATGAATCATATTCATATAGTGACAACTATTCAGTTATTCGGGACCTTGTCAATCATTATTTTACCGATCATATATAAGGCCTTCACGTGCCAAGCTCAGGAAGATCGCGATAAAGCTCGAGCGACTGCGGATTCGCCAGCGCGTCGCGGTTCGTGACCGGTTTTCCTTCAATTATGTTCTTCACCGCCAGCTCCACCTTCTTCATATTGATGGTATAGGGGATGTCGCCGATGGCGATGATCTTCGCCGGGACATGGCGCGGTGTCGTGTTCTCGCGTATTGTCTTCTTTATGCGCGCCGCGAGCTGGTCGGTGAGGGCCCTCCCCTCCTTCAGCTTGACGAAGAGCACCACGCGCACATCATTCTCCCACGACTGCCCCACCACCAGCGAATCCTGTATCTCCTCGATCGTCTCCACCTGGCGGTAGATCTCGGCCGTGCCGATCCGCACGCCGCCCGGGTTGAGCGTGGCGTCCGACCTTCCATAGATGACGACCCCGCCGCTTTCGGTGATTTCGATGAAGTCGCCGTGACGCCATACACCCGGGTACACGTCGAAATAGGCTTTGTGATATTTCAAGCCTTCCGGATCGTCCCAGAAATAGATGGGCATGGAGGGAAAGGGCGCCGTGCAGACGAGCTCGCCCTTTTCGCCGACCACCGGCTTTCCGTCCTCACCGAAGGCCTCGACCTTCATGCCGAGCCCCCTGCACTGCAGCTCACCGCGGTAGACAGGCCCCATCGGGTTTCCCAGCGCGAAACAGCCGTTGATGTCGGTCCCTCCCGAAATGGAAGAGAGGCACAGCTCGGCCTTTATCTCGCGGTAGACGTAGTCGAAGCCGTCCACGGCGAGCGGCGAGCCGGTGGACAACACTGCCTTGAGCGCCGATACATCGAAGTCGCGCCCGGGGCGCACGCCCTCCTTTTCGATGGCCGCGATGTAGCGGGCGCTGGTGCCGAAGACGCTGATCTTCTCCTCCTCCGCCATCTTGAAAAGCGCGGAAGGACCGGGATAAAAGGGCGAGCCGTCGAACAATACGATCGTCGCGCCGATAGACAGCGAGCACACGAGCCAGTTCCACATCATCCAGCCGCAGGTGGTGAAATAGAAGATGACGTCGTCCCGCTTCAGATCCGTATGCAGGATCAGTTCCTTCATCTGATGCAGAAGTATGCCGCCCGCGCCCTGCACCATGCATTTCGGCAGGCCCGTCGTGCCCGAGCTGTACATTATGTACAACGGATGCTCGAAAGGAAGCTGCTCGAAAACGATCGACTCCCGCGATGCCGTGAAATCGGCATAGCGCACCGCCTTCGGCACGACCGAGATGTCGGGATTCTCGGCCGCGTAGGGCACCACAACGACCTTCTCGATAGAGGGCAGACTTTCGAGTATGTGCCGCATCCTGTCGAGCGAGTCGACGGTCTTGCCGTTGTAGAAGTATCCGTCGGCGGTGAAGATGAGCCGCGGACGTATCTGGCCGAAGCGGTCGAGCACTCCCTTTATGCCGAAGTCGGGGGAGCAGGACGACCACAGCGCCCCTATGCTCGCGGCGGAGAGCATGGCAACGACGGTTTCCGGCATGTTGGGCATGAATCCGGCGACACGGTCACCGGCGCGGACCCCCATGGCGCGCATGCCGGCCGCGCAGCGCTCCACCGCGGCGAAGAGTTCCGCGTAGCTCATCTCCCTGCGGGAGCCGTTTTCGCTTCGGAACACCAGGGCGGCCTTTTCCGTGTCCTTATGGCGAAGCAGGTTCTCGGCAAAATTGAGCCGTGCGCCCGGAAACCATTTCGCGCCGGGCATTTTGTCGCCGTCGACGAGGATGTCATCGAATCCGCGGGAATGGATGACGTCCATAAATTCCCAGATCGACCTCCAGAAATCTGGAATTTCGTCTATCGACCACTGGTACAGGGCCGGGTAGTCGACGAAGCTCTTCCTCCGCGTTTTATTTACGTATCTCATGTATCGGAACATTTCGGTGGACTCAATCCG
>JAGODF010000294.1 GCA_017998375.1 Spirochaetota bacterium | reverse complement strand
TCTTCATCGGAGAGGCGGTTGGCGCGGCCATGGAGGCCTTCAAGAACAACATCTACAACTACGGCGGCAGCACCACGCTTATGTACAAGATGAAGATCTACATCATCATGTTCATCCACTTCGCCCTCTCGGTGGTGCTTTCCTTCGGGATGCTCTGGCTTTCCATGAAGATATTCACCATGCTCACCACGACCATCGACGAATTCGCGGAGATAAAGAACAACAACCAGGCCGTTGCCATCATTCTGGCGGTGTTCATCGTCTCCATGGCGCTCATCCTGAAACCCGGCGTGGGCAAGCTCCTGAAGGGGATCATACCTTTCCCCGAAGTCTCCAGCTCGCCGCGCGCGTCTCTCGTGATGCCCGTCCATCGCGGTATACTGGATATCGACATGTCCTCAAAGGAGTATCCCTCACTGAAGGCCTGAAGGAGACGGCCATGGACAGATATGGATTGATACGGCGAATCATCCTGGTATCCGCGGCGTCAATGTGCGCCGCCGTGCTCACCGCGTCCGGCTGCAAAAAGCTTGAGAAACCGGCGGTAACCCCGGGCGGCGGTGATGCCGCCGCGACATCGGTGTTCCGCGGTGAATCCGGAGAGGGTGAAGCGCGGTACTATACCTTCAGCACGGACCGTCCCTACCGGATAGAGTTCAGCGTCAGCCGCGCCGATTTCCAGGCCGCCGAGGCGCTGCTCAAGGAAATAGACAGGGAGAGCATCGCCAACAGCGACGGCAGGATGTTCGGCATCGACCGCACGGACAAGGACTTCCTCCTCCTCTACTGGCAGTGCATCTACAACAGCATGCAGCGCCAGAGCCGCGACGTGATCGAGAGGCTGGCCGGCGTCTTCCGGAAGATCAAGACCGACAACGGCCTCAACGATATGCAGACCATCTACGCGATCGCCCGGTTCGTCCAGTTCATGCAGTATTACATACCGCCGGGAATCGGCATCTATTCGCCGGCCCGGGTCCTCCTGGAGCCGGGTAAGGGCACGCCGGGAGAACCTCCCCAGGGCAACGCGACGGGATGGCACGGCGCCGGCGATTGCGACACCAAGTCTCTTCTCATGGTGCTCCTCCTCCAGGCCTGCGGCTACGACGCCGTGGTTCTCGATTCCTATCGATATCACCACGCCATGGCCGCGGTGCACTTTCCGGGCATGGACGGAGTCACCGTGGACCACCGGGGCAAATCGTACCTGGTCATAGAGAGCACCTATCCCAACTGGAACATCGGGCAGCTGCCGCAGCAGTACACAGATCTTTCGTATTTCCTGCCGATAGACCCGAGGGAAAACATGCCCGGGGCCGACGCGGCCCTCCGTGCCTTCCAGGCGCGCGACCCCGCGGCTTCATCCCAGGGAGCCGCGGAACGGGAGCCCAACAACAGCCGCGAGAGCGCCGACAAGGTCACGGAACTGGTGCTCGACGGATTCATGGGCGATGACGACGCCGAGGACTGGTTCCGCCTGGGCGGGCAGGAGAGCACCTCGGCGGCCTTCACGATCGTCCACGGGCCGGACTGCGATTTCAATTTCGAGGTGTACAACGACGCGTCGGTCGCGGCGAACGCCTCGGGCACGGGCGACGCGGACACCGTGTTCTGCGAGATCCCCGGGACCTGCCATGTCCGCGTGGTGCGCGTGCGCGGATCGGGGCCCTACATGATCCTTATCACCCCGGGCGGCACCTCCGAGAAGGAACCGAACAACGCGCCCGGCGAGGAGAGCCAGTGCTCCACTGCGTCGGTCTACGGCCAGATAGAAACAACCGGCGATGTCGATTATTACGCCCTGAGCGGCCAGGAGGGTTTCAACGCAACCTACACGATCTATCACGGCGGTTCGAACCAATTCAGCGTCGAGGTCTTCAATGACGGGACGAGCGTGGGGAGATCGTCAGGGGCCGGCGCGGGGGGATCATTCACGGCTGAACACCCCAACCGCGTGAGCATGAAAGTATCGGGAAACCGGGGTACCGGCTGGTACCTGGTGCGGATCAAGCGCAACCGCTGAATACGCGGATTTACAGAAGGGAATTCTGCAGGCTCGCGACATGCCCCGCCAGGCTGGATGACAGCCTGGTGAGGTTGTCCGACATCTCCTTCAGCCGGGAATAGAACTCCTCAATCCGCACCAGCATTTCCTGCGATTTCTCCAGGCCCCCGGTGTTCTTCTCGGCGAGCTCGTCTATCGACCTGGCGAAACTCACGGAGCCCTCGAGATGCTCGATGAGCATGTCGACGTCCCGGTCCTCGGACTTCACCAGCTGCGCGAACCTCTCCAGAAACGCCCTGTTCTTTTCGAGGAACGATATTATCTCCCGGAGCGAAAGCGCGGTCTGCCCAATCTCCTCCGACGCCGCCCCGATCCTCTCGACGGATCGCCTGATGATCTCGCCGATCTCCTTCGCGGACGTGATGCTCTTCTCCGCCAGCTTCGATATCTCGTCGGCCACCACGGCGAAGCCCCGGCCGTGCTCGCCTGCCCGCGCCGACTCGATCGACGCGTTGAGCGACAGGAGGTTCGTCTGGTCGGCGATGTCGTTGATGGTGTTCGATATCTCTGCGATGATGGCCGATTCCTCGCGGAGCTTCTCTATCACCCCGCTGGCGCTACGGAGCCTGGACTCGCACTCGTCGGAGAGCGCCTTGATCTTCACCGCGTCGCCCATCGCAACGCTCCCGGATTCGGAGGTCTGTTTCAGGTCGGAGCGGATGCTCGCGGTGAGCTCCTTGCCGCGGTTGGCGAGCTCCAGCTGGCGCGCGGTGTCCGACTTCAGGCGCTGGAAGGACGATATGATGTCGGTGCCCCGCTCGCGGCTTTCGCTGAAAAGGCCCGATTGCGCGGAAACGGCCCCGGTGATCTCGCTCGATGTCCGGTCCAGTATCCTGGAGACGTCGGACACATGCGCCATCACGCGCTTCGCTTCGAAGACTATCGAATCGGTGCGGTGCTTTTCGTCCTCGATGTGGCTGCGCTGCAACTCAATGTGCCGGGAGGTCTCCCAGTTGCGGTACCGCATCCTGTCGAGTATGTAAGTGAAGACCAGGGTGAAGACCGTCACGGACATGAGGTCGTTGAACTTGTACTCGTCATGGAGCGACGCGTACTCCATGCCTTTCATCATTCCCGCGGCGAAAAAAGCCGCCAGCGAAAGCGCGATCATGGCCCAGGAGTAGTTGCGCTTGATCGGCGCGATGATGGGCACCATCAGGATGAACATGTAGCCGCCCATGTAGACCGGCTCCGCCCTGGTGAGACCGGTGAGAAGCCCGGTGGCGATCATGAGATAGAATCCCAGGGCAATGAGGAGGTACATGCTCTTCTTTCTCAGAACCGGGAGGAATTGAAGAATGAAGATTATGAGCGATACGGCGGTAAGGCCGTACCTCAGCCAGAGAATCAGCGGCTCGCCGGGGAAGAGCCGCGCGTCCAGGCGGACATAGTTCAGCCACGCGAATATGCAGATGAACGACGCGGGAAACGTGATGCGGCTGCACTGGAAATGAAGCTCTTCCTCGAAGGTTTCAGGATATCCTTCCCTTTCCCCTATGATGAATCGAAGTATCTTCTTCAGCATCGGTTTTTCCCCTGTGTATGTAGATTCACGGCCGAATGCGTTCTGTCAATCAGAATAAGCTGCCCGCGGAAAACCCGAATGGTGATTGACATGCGCGCGTGGTCCGTTAGAGCGATACGATGCCGGCAATGAACGGAATTTCCCACAAGTCCGGGGACGGCATCACGTCGCTCCCGATATTTTCCCTCCTCGACGAGATTGCCGGGGTTCTCCGCGAGAGGCGCACGCTCATGCTCACGGCGGAACCCGGTGCCGGGAAAACCACGCTCGTGCCCTGGAAGCTTATGCAGGATCACGGCACCGGATCAGGGAAGATTCTCCTGCTCCAGCCCCGGCGCGTCGCCGCTCGGGCCGCCGCCGAACGGATTGCGCAGATCCTCGGCGAAAAGCTGGGCGCCACGGTGGGACTCCGCACGCGCCTCGAGACGGTGGTATCCGCGTCGACACGCCTGGAGGTGGTGACCGAGGGTGTGCTTGTCCGCATCATCCAGCACGACCAGGCCCTGGAGGGATACGACACCGTCATCTTCGACGAGTTCCACGAACGGAACCTCGCCGGCGACCTCGCGCTCGCGTTCACACATGATTGCCGGCAGACCCTGCGCCCGGACCTCGCGCTGCTCTTCATGTCGGCTACGGTGCGTTCCACGGAACTGGCACCTGTTCTCGGTGATGTGCCGCGCATTGCCGTACCTGGCCGCACGTTTCTGGTGACGGTGGAATATCATCCGCCTTTACCGAATGAGAAGCCCTGGGAGGGGGCTGCACGCCTTGTCCGGAAAGCCCTGGGGCTGGCCGATACGGGCGATATTCTCGTGTTCCTCCCCGGGTACAGGGAAATAACGCGCGCGCGTGAGCTCCTGGAAAAAGATCTCCCGGGAAATTGCGCGATACTGGCACTCCACGGCAGCCTGCCCCCGTCCGAGCAGAGGAGGGCGTTTCAGCCAGTGAAAAACGTCCGTCGCATCATCCTCTCCACGAACATCGCGGAAACGAGCGTGACCATACCGGGGATAACCGTAGTGGTCGATACCGGCCTGGAGCGGAGCGTCAGGTTTTCACCGCGCACCGGGATGGACCACTGGGATACCGGCGCGATAAGCGCTGCGTCGGCGGAACAGAGGAAGGGCCGCGCGGGCCGCCTGGGGCCGGGCATCTGCCTGCGCTGGTGGCGGGAGGATGCTCCCCTGCTCCCTCATTCACAGCCCGAAATTCTTGAAGCGGACCTGGCACCACTGGCGCTGGAAACTGCCGCCTGGGGGGCGAAAACCGCCGAAGATCTCGCCTGGCTCACTCCCCCGCCGCAGGCCCACCTCCGCAGGGCCATGGCGCCCCTCGCGGACCTCGTCTCGGTCGAAGGGGACGGGGCGATCAGCCCGCCGGGGAGCGAAGCCACCGGGCTGGGC
>JAGODF010000019.1 GCA_017998375.1 Spirochaetota bacterium | reverse complement strand
AGGGTCCCTTTTGCCCTGCGGGGAGAGGAAAAACTTCGGGTCGTCGATGAGGCTCGTGTGACCGCGGAGTGATTTCTTGTAATGGACCAGGACGTGCCATCCCCGGTCCTCGTGGAGCCTGAGTTCATTTGCCCGGCGTATGAGCGTTTCCCCGTAATCCGGCGCGTTTTCCCCAGCGAGCCTGCCGGGCATGAAAACGAGGAGGCAGATAAAAAAAGATACGGGCAGAATGAAATGCCCGTATCTCCCTTTCGACGATTGCAACAGGAGTTCCGACTAGCTGGAAGTGAGGACCGTCTCGATGTTCCTCAGCACCTGGTCGTGGGTGACGTCCCTGGAGGTGAAGATCTTCGAAAAATTGCTGTGGAGCTTTGAATAGAAAGCCGCCCTGTCGTTTTCGCGAACGTCCATGAGGACCGCGAAGGTGTTCAGGTACTCGCCGTTGCCGCGCGCGATGTCGGTGGCGAGGCTGTCCATGTTCTGGGCCACGAACGTGTTGACCCTCTCATTGGACACGATGCCGGAGAACTGCGTGCAGTTCAGGGTACCCGAGGTGATACCGAAAGTCTGGTTGCCGAAAATACCGTTGGTGGTGGTGGCGAGCAGCTGGGAAACAAGACCCGTTTTGCCGGCGAAAATCATGGAGCCGACGCCGCATCCGGTGTTCGACTGCTGGGCCTGTACCGCGGTCACGGCGAACGCCATGACGAGGATGGTGAGGACGATACATACTTTTTTCACGTTGAACCTCCAGTAAGTGATTTTAATAAATGAGCCTCGACTGTATCCGGGGCGAAAAGCGATGTCAGTCACTCAACTACCGGCAGAGCCGGTAGCTTGAGGAGGCCCCCTTAAAGGGGGCATTGGTTTAGTTATTCAATCTCATTATCAGCGCTATCAAAGTTCAACTGCCCTTGTGAGCCTTGATCCAGCAACTCTTGATTCTTGATATACTCTCTAATTTTAACTTCATCAAGACCAACTGTACTTACACAGTATCCCCTGGTCCAAAAGTGCTTGTTGGTGAAACCACGATTAATGCCCATGATTTCTCGGTGAATTCTTATCGCACTTTTCCCTTTGAGATATCCTACCACCATTGCTACGCTATACTTTGGCGGTATCGACAGACACATGTGGATGTGGTCAGGCATTGTATGCCCCTCAAGCAGTGTCACATCCTTATGGCGACATAGCTCTCGAAGTATTTCTCCAATTCTCCTTCTAGTTTTACCATACAAAGCTTTCTTGCGATATTTTGGCACAAACACAATATGATACTTGCATTCCCATTTGGTATGTGCTAAACTTCTCCAATCTTTCATTTTATACTCCTTTGGTTGTCCCTCCGGGGGCCTCCTCAGGAGTATTTTTATTATCACGCCTTACTCGGCAAAGCCTTTTCTTGTCACACCGGCAGAGCCGGTGGTTTACTCAGATAATTAGATTTGCGGAAATACGCGAAAAAAAAACCAGTTGCAGATTTATCTAATCAGAAAAGTGCCCGTGTACACAAGGAGGGGAAGGGCCCCGCGGCGGCGTACCCGGCGGGATTTTTCCATCCCGGGACGGACGACGGCGCATTAATGTATTTGACACTCCCCCTTTCACTCGTGATAGTTGTAGCCGGCGCGGTTCCGTTCGTCCGCCGCGCGCTACCCAATACAATACCCGTGCGAGGTCTGCCATGGCAGCGAAGAACCGCGAGGATTTCAACTCCGAGATAGTAATGAAAAAAACGCTCACCTACTCCGATGCCAACGAGTTCGGCTACGTGGCGGCGGGCGATGTCGCGAGGATAGCCGAGCTCACCGCGGTGCTCCTGTCGAAATCGTTCTGCAACCGGAGGGTGGTCACCGCCTGCATCGACCAGATGCTCTTCAAACGCCCGCTGCGCGTCGGCGACAAGCTGGTCATCCGGGCGAACATCAACTACGTCCAGAAAAGCTCCATGGAGATAGGCGTGCGCATAGAGGTGGAGAACAAGAAGACCGCGAAGTCGGAGCACGTGACCACCGCCTACATGGTGCTCGTGGCCATGGACGAGAACATGAAGCCGGTGCAGCTTCCCCCGATAGAGCCGGCGTCCTCCGAGCAGAAGCGGCGTTTCGAGGCGGGCCGCAAGCGCATGGAGCAGCGGGCCGCGGTGAGGAGCAAGTCCGTGAAGGACAATGGATAGCACCGCGCGCAGGGTACTGGGCTTCATCCGCGAACACAATCTCTTTTCCGGCGGCGACCGGGTCCTCCTGTCGCTTTCCGCCGGGAAGGACTCCATGGCGCTTCTCCATATCCTCCTGGACCTTCGCGCCGAGCTCCCGCTGAATGTGCACATCTTCCACCTGAATCACATGACCCGCGGCGCCGAGTCCGGCGGCGACGAGAAGTTCCTCGCCGCGCTCGCCGGCCGCCTGGGAATTCCCTTCCATGGAGAAAGGTTCGACGCGGCAGCCGCGCGACCCGGCGGGCGCTCCTTCGAGGAGTTCGCCCGGGAGGCGCGCTACCGGATGCTCCGTGAGACCGCGGAGCGGGAGGGCTGCGGCGCCGTCGCCACGGCCCACAGCCTGGACGACAGCGTCGAGACGGTGATCATGCGGATCTTCGAGGGCACCGGCGTCCACGGCCTGGGCGGTATCGCCCCGAGGCGCGGGAACATTATCAGGCCGCTCCTCTGCCTCACCTCTGCTGAGATATACGAATACCTCCGCGGGCGCGGCGCAGACTGGCGCGAGGACTCCTCGAACACGGACACGCGCTACCTCCGCAACTTCGTGCGCCGTGAGCTCGTCCCGCTGCTGAAAGAACGATTCCCGGGGTACGCCCGCGCCGTTGCCGGGCTCTCGGAGAACGCGCGCAGCCAGGTCCTTCTCCTTGAAAAGCTCATCGCGGGCGCGCGGGGACCCGTCCGGGAGCTCCGCCCCGGGGGCACCGCCGCGATCGACCTCTCGAAATGCGCGGACGATAGCATCCTGCTGAAACACCAGATCGCCTCGGCCTTCCGGGAGCTGGGCGCGCACGTGAGCGCGGGCATGGTGGACGACATCGTACGCAAGCTCGCGTCGGACCGGGAGCGCGTGGAGCTTTTCCGGGGCAGGGGGCTTCGCGCCGCCAGGAGGCGGGAAGGGGGGAGGAGCCTGATATTAATCGCCCCCGACGCGAAGATCGCCCCGGAGAAGGAATGGGAGGTGCCTGTGGACCTCGCGGACCTGCCTGCGACGATAACAATCCCCGGCACTGATATCGTCCTCGATCTTTCCTGGTCCGACGAAGAGCGCTTTGCCGAGGAGCGCGCCGACCCGGCGGTGGCGCACATCGCCGTCGACGGCGCCGGCGATATCGCCGTCCGCGGCTGGCGGAGGGGCGATATCATCCGCCTGGGAGGAGGGACGAGGAAGATCAAGGAGCTCTTCATCGACCTGAAAATCGACGTCGCCGAGAAACACGCGGTCCCCCTGGTGACGGCGGGCGGTGATATCGCCCTCGCCATGACCGGGCTTTTCGGCGCGCCGTCCCACCGCGTGGCCGACGGCTACCTCGTCACGCCGGGCCGGAAAAAAATACTTGCCATAAGGGGCTTCAGGAATTAGCGGTAAGCGGGGGCGTTGCGCGGCCGCGGTCCCGGGAAAATCGCGCGTTTTCATGCCGTTTTTTACCACATTACCGCTTCCCGCGCTATAATTCAGGTGAAACGACGCCTGGAGTTCGCGCGTTCCGTCATCATCGTTCAGGAGTTTCATTAATGGGAAAAGCAGGCAAACAGATTGCCTTACTGCTGTTGATCGTGGTCCTCGGGGTGGCGTTCTTCCGCCTCAGCGAGATTTCCAAGCCCAGGGTCGACAAGCTGAAATACAGCGAGTTCGTGAGGATGGTGAGGGAAAACCGCATCCGCACCTCGGTGGTGGTCGACGGCAAGAAGATATCGGGCATCTTCATGAAGAACGACAAGGCCGCCCCCTACGAGACGCTCATCCCGTACGAGGACCCGGAGCTGGTGAGGATGCTCCTGGCCTACCGCGTCGAGGTCCAGGGCGAGGAGTCCGACGACAACTTCTTCCTCAAGGGGCTCTTCCAGTTCCTGCCGTGGCTTTTCTTCTTCGGGCTCATCTGGTTCCTCATGATCCGGCAGATCCAGGGCGCCGGCAACAAGGCGATGTCGTTCGGCAAGAGCCGGGCGCGCCTCAATCCGGAGACCAAGAACAAGGTTACTTTCGCAGACGTGGCCGGCGTGGACGAGGCGAAGGAGGAGCTCAAGGAGATCATCGACTTCCTGAAAGATCCGAAGAAGTTCATCAATATAGGCGCGAAGATTCCCAAGGGCGTGCTCCTCATGGGGCCTCCCGGCACCGGCAAGACGCTCCTGGCGCGCGCCATCGCCGGCGAAGCCGGCGTGCCGTTCTTCTCCATCAGCGGCTCCGACTTCGTGGAGATGTTCGTGGGCGTGGGCGCCTCGCGCGTGCGCGACCTCTTCGAGCAGGGGAAGAAGAGCGCGCCCTGCATCATCTTCATCGACGAGATAGACGCGGTGGGGCGGCTGCGCGGCGCGGGCCTGGGCGGCGGGCACGACGAACGCGAGCAGACGCTGAACCAGCTCCTGGTGGAAATGGACGGCTTCGAGACGAACGAGGGCGTGATAATCGTCGCCGCGACCAACAGGCCCGACGTGCTCGACCCGGCGCTCCTGCGCCCCGGGCGCTTCGACCGGCAGGTGGTGGTAGACGTGCCCGACATCAAGGGCCGCGAGAAGATCCTCGCGGTGCACAGCAAGAAGATACCGCTCTCCCGTGAGGTGGACCTCAAGGTGATCGCGCGCGGCACGCCCGGATTCACCGGCGCCGACCTCGCGAACCTGGTGAACGAGGGCGCGCTCCTCGCGGCGCGGCGCAACAAGAAGCGCGTGTCCATGCAGGAGATGGAGGACGCCAAGGACAAGGTGATGATGGGGCCCGAGCGCCGGTCCATGATCATCTCCGACGAGGAGAAGAAGGTGATCGCCTACCACGAGTCGGGGCACACCATCCTGGGCCTCCTCACCGGGAACGATCCCATCCACAAAGTGACGGTGATTCCCCGCGGCAGGGCCCTGGGGCTCACGCTCCAGCTTCCCAAGGAGGAGAAGCACATCCATCCCAAGAGCTACTGGCTCAACCAGATCACCATGCTCTTCGGCGGTTTCGTGGCGGAGAGCATCATGTTTCAGGACACCTCCACCGGTTCCAGCAACGACATCGAGCGGGCCACCGACATGGCCAGGCGGATGGTCTGCGAGTGGGGGATGAGCGAGAAGCTGGGTCCGCTCACCTTCGGCAAGAAGAACGAGCAGATCTTCCTGGGCAGGGAAATCTCCCAGCACCGGGACTACAGCGAGGCCACCGCGGAGCTCATCGACGCGGAGGTCAAGGGCATCATCCAGGACGCCGAGAAGAGGGCCCGTGGACTCATACTCGACAACAAGGACAAGTTCGAGAAGCTCGCGCAGAACCTCATGGAGCGCGAGTCCCTCAATGGAGAGGAGATCAGCCTGATCATGAAGGGGGAGGACCTGCCCCCGCTGCCCAACGGCAATGGCGAGAAGGAAACCGGGAAGCGTGAAAGCTCCCGCTCTTCGGGGAAGGACGTCGTTGCATGATCGACAAGGACCTGGACAATGTCCTGGCAAACCTGGGCGGCGAACCTGAAAAGGTGCGCGACGCGGCCCTGAAAAACCGGTCCCGCGAGGAAGCGCCGGACCTGAACCTGCAGGGCGCCGGCTCCTTTGTCGACAGGATCAAATACTACAGGATGACGGAAGGAATACTCCTCTTCAAGGGGGGCGTGCTCCAGGCCATCCAGGAACACCGGGACCACTGCGTTTCCTTCCGGAAGACGAGTGTCGACAAGGAGGGGGAATCCGGTGTCGAGGAGATGCTCCGCCAGTACAAGTACACCTACATACGGAGCATCGAAAACATCGAGAAGCTGTACGAGGACTATTACCGGATCCTGAATCCGGCCACCATCGAAAAGGCTGCGAAGAAGGACTACGATCTCTATTTCGCCGGTTTCGAGGAGAAGAACAAGGTCCAGTTTCTCGCAATCCGTGAGATGTATATCGAACTCCGGGAGTTCAACAGCCTGGTGAGGAAGGAGTGGCGCGATCTCTCGGAAAGCATCGGCGTGATAAACCTCCTGCCCGCGGGAAAGCACCTGTATCAGACGCTCAACTCCGTGATCGAGGCGGCACTCCGCTTCTGCTCCTCGACGGACGATTTCCTCAATTTCATTGGCCATGTGCTGGCCATTCCGGAAGGCCATTTCGACCTCCTGAAAAGCGAGATACACGCCAACACCGCGTATCACGAAGAATTATCCTACGAATTCGCGGATCTTTTCGACAGAAGCGGCGGGGAAGCCGTGACGGCCGGCCCCGGTGAAGACGTCCCGGGCGTGGGTGATATTCTTTCGAAGGGCGGCATCACATCCGGGAAGGGGGACCCGCAGAGTGCGGTTCCGAAGGATGACGCAGCCCCCCCCGTGATCGATGAGATCCTTCGCCAGCATGCCCGCGAACCGAAATATGTGCCGCCATCCTTCACCGTCCGAGGAACCAGGTCCTGGAACACGAGGGAGCCTTATATCATCAAGCTCAACATGGAAAGGCTCCAGAAGGACGTGGACGATCTCACCGATTCATTCTATTTTCTCCAGGCCGGTATGGACGAGAAGGTGCTTGAAGGAGAGATAAAGCGGAGCATACTGCGCGTTCTCCGTGACAATATGAACATCTACGACAGCTACAGCGAGTTCGTGCTCAAGTCGGTGTTCACGCGGATCAACGGGATCACGGAGTTTTTCGGCGCCCGGGATATGCTCTCTCTCTTCATGTATCATCTGGGGCCATTGACGGCGTACCTGGCGACCGTCGACGCGTTCACGGCGGCTGGAACCGGATACTGCTTCAAATACGGCGCGGGGAAGCGGGTGACCCGTTTCATGCCCCAGGAATTCATCAAGCAAAAGGTGCTGGAGTGGTATGAGAATAACGTGAACGTTTTCGATCTCCCCTACGACAGCATCCAGGAATACGAGAACGTGAGGAAGCTGGTTACCAAAAGGTACTACGCCGCCGTCGATGAAAACAGCGCGAAGCTCGACGCCCTCATCGAGGCGAAGAACCTGAAGGCGACCCCGCGCTTCGACCGCGCCGAGTTTTTCCGGACTCTCCATCGGGACTGGTTCGGCGCAGACAATATCATCGTCTACAACCGTTTCGTCGAAAAGACGATATTCAAATAGGCGCCCTTCCCGGGTCCCACCACTCCAACCGCCTTATATCCCCCTCCGCATTCGGGCGAACACCCCCTTTTTTTGATTGCTTTTTTACCACAAATGTACGAAAATTAATATAGAAGAGAGCGATGAAATATATTATATACTATTTCGACCCTAAGGTCGTTAAAATTTTCATCGAGAAAACCGATGACAAGGGGGACAAGTATCTCGCCCTTTCGTCACCCTATAACTTCGTGGTGCGGGACGAGATACTAGCCCGCGTGGTTGATGCCGACTCCCCAGAGGAAGCCAAGCTCAAGGTCGACAAGGGATACGCATACTCGCACATATACCAGTACAAGCCCCTGAAATCCGGGGAGGGCGTCTACTTCGACCAGTTTACCGGCGCGTACCGCGCGTCGGAATTCGGGTTCGTCGTGTACGATCCCCGGACCAGCCGCATCAAGATCATGACGCCACTCACCCTGAACAAGGACAAGACGAAGGCCCACTTCATCATTTTTCCATCGAAGTTCATGAAGATACCGACGTACAAGGAGATCGAGGAGATACTGCAGAAGCACCAGATCATCACGATAGTCGACAAAGCGGAAATAGAGGAGGAACTCGCCGGTATAGACGTGAACAAACCGAAGGTCACCAGGCTGGAGGTCGCCCGGGGCAAGGAACCGGAGAACGGATACGACGAATACTTCATTCCCCTGATGAGCCTGGACAAAAAGGCCGGGAAAATGCTCCAGGACGGCAGAATGGACTTCCGTGAGGTGGGTTCCATTATCGAGGTCACCAAGGACCAGGAGATCCTGAAAAGGATTCCCCGGGAGAAGCCCGTCGACGGTTTTAACATATATGGCGAAAAGATCGAAGCCATCATGGAGAAGCGCGAAGGCTACCTGAAGGGCGACAACATCGTCAAGTCCGCACACGACGAGAACATCTTCGTCTCGGAGCTGAACGGCTGCCTCACGGTGGACGGAAAGCGCGTGTCGGTTTCGCCGTACGCCATCATCCGGGGTAACGTGGATTACGAGTCGGGCAACATAGACTTCAACGGTTCGGTGCACGTGATGGAATCGGTGCTTACGGGCTTTTCCGTGAAGGCGAAGGGCAATATCATCATCGAAAAGGTCGTGGACGACGCGGTCGTGGAGGCCGAGGGCGATATCACCGTGAAGCAGGGCATCACCGGGAAGGGGAACGTGAAGGTGACCGCGGGAGGGAAGCTCAAGACGAATTACCTGCTGAACGCATCGGCCGAGGCGGTGATGGAAGTCGAGGTGGAGGACTCCATCATCAACAGCACGGTCTTCTCCAACGACAAGGTGATGGTGACCGCGAAACACGGCAAGATCATAGGCGGAGAGATCACGGCGCGCCACGAGATCGTGGTGAACACCGTGGGCAATCCCCAGGGAACCGTGACGACGCTCACGGTGGGCAGGAGCCTCTTCGTCGAGAGGGAGATAAACGCGATCCGCAGGGAGATGGATATCTACCGGACCACCGTGGAGGACGTCATACGCAAGATAAAGGCGAGCTTCGGGGAGGGGCTGTTCGAGAATCCCAAGGAGTTCGTGGCCACGCTTCCGCCGCTCAAGAAGAAGAACTGCCTGCTCCTCCTCAAGGATCTCTCCGAGAACAACAAGAAGCTCAAGGAGCTCGCGGAGAAGTGGAAGGAAGCGGAGGAAAAGAACAAGATGGAGCGCGAGCCGGTCGTCGTGATCACCGACACGGTGTATCCCGGCACCGTGATCAATATCAAGAAAAGGCGCCGCCAGATAGACCAGGTGATGAAAAACGTCAAGTTTTACGAGGACCCCGGCGACAAGCTTATCAGCTTCACGTCCGCCGTCTGACACCGTACCCCTTTTGCCGCCCGCAGTAGAATTAATTTGACAAAATACCGTCCCGCTGTTTGAGTTGCAGGGTATCTTGACCGCGGCCGTACGTCGGCCGGGTCCTCGAAGCCAGCATCCCCGAGGGGATGCTGGGTATCATTCGGAGGTTTTTCCATGATTGGAAACATAGGGTTGCCCGAGCTTATAATAATCTTCCTCATAGTGCTGTTCCTCTTCGGCGCGGGGAAAATCCCCAAGATCGCCAGGGACATCGGCGGGGGTATCCGCGAGTTCAAGAAATCCATCACCGGCGAAAGGGACAACGACGGGAACGGCAATAACAACAACCAGAACAGCGGGTCCGGCAGAACCTCCTGATGGTCGACCACGGGTCCTTTCTCGATAAAGGGAAAACCGCGCCGGCCGTGACCGATTTTTTGCCGGCGGGTGTACTCGCGTTCTACGCCGAGCTGTACGCCCTTATGCGTAAAACCTACGACGAGCTGAAACGGCTGGAAATGACCCTCGCGTCGGCCGATCCTGGCGAACTCCCCATCATTAAAAGCGATACTTTCTCCTTCAACGGGACCGCGCGGCCGCTTCTGATTGCATCGCTCGGCGAGGTCGCGGGTGTCATCGAAAAGTACAACAGCGGTCTCAGTTTCGCTTCGATGCTGGAACGCGCATCGAAGGAGCCGCTGTATCCCGAGCGCATCGCCATGAGCATCCTTTCCAGGGACGCTGACGCGCTTGCCGTGATATCGGAGGAGTGCCGCGTTGCCGTGGAGGAGATCGTGTTCCTGGCGGTGAACTGGCTGAAGCCCTATTTTATTCTCATGGGCGAGGCGAACCGGGACGCGATCGATTTCAGCGAATGGCTTCATTCGCGGTGCCCGGTCTGCGGGTACCTTCCCGACATGTCGCTCCTTCGCGATTCCCTGGAAGGGAAGCGATTCCTGCATTGCGCGCTCTGTGAAACGGAGTGGGTATTCAAGAGAGTGACCTGCGCCTCCTGCGGCAACGAGGAAGCCTCCACGCTGGGTTACTTCGCGCCGGAGGACGACTCGAACTACCGCGTCGATTACTGCGACAAGTGCCGCCACTACATCAAGACGCGCAGGCTCGCGAAATCCGCGGACGATTCCGAGTACGACCTCACCGTGGAGAACGTGCTGACGGCGTACCTCGACGGCCTGCTTATCGAAAAGGGATACTCCAGGCCCTGACCCTTGGGGGCGCCGTGAAAACGGGGGCGTAATCCATGTACATTCTCTCCGGTTCCGACACCATGCTTGCCGCGCATCTCCTGCCGCTATTGCGGGACAGGGATCAGGTCTGCGCCTTCGACCGCTCGATGGGCGATATCGGCGACGGCACGTTCATCGACGAGCTCCTCGACGAAGTGAAACCGAAAGTGTTCATCAACTGCGGCGGCATGGAGTCCGCCGAGGAATGCGAGTTCGACCGGGAGCGCGCCTACGCGGTGAACGCCCTTGCCGTCGGCGCCCTCGCGGAGCGCTGCCGCGACAGGGGCGTCGCGCTGCTACAGGCGAGCACCTCGCGCGTCTTCGACGGACGGAAGGGCGCCCCATACTCGGAGGACGATATCACCCGCCCGATACAGGCATACGGCGATTCGAAGCTTCTCGCCGAGACGCTGATACGGGACTCCGGCTGCGATCATCTCATCATCCGCTTTCCGGACCTGTTCGGCGGCAGCGGCTCTTTCGTTCACGCGATCATGGATGATATTCGGTCACGGGGCGAAGTGAAGGTCCTCAAGGGGCACACGATATCGCCCACCTTCGCGGGTGACGCCGCGCGCGCGATACTGCTGCTCGCGGAGAAGGGGAGCCGTGGCACCGTGCATGTCGCGAACGCGGGACACGTGACCATGCGCGATTTCATCGCCGAGCTCGCGGGTCTGGTGCGGCGGGTGTTGGGTAATGAGCTGCCCTTCAGCATAGTCGAGTGCGGGTGCGACGAGTATCCGGCGGCGGCGGACCCGCCTCTTTTCAATGTCCTGGACTGTGCGCGCTACGCCTTGCTGGCGGGAGGGAGTCTCCGGGGATGGCGCGAGGCCCTGGCGGAGTACGTGGCCAGGCACCACGGGGAATTCGCCTAGAAATCGGTGATGATATTGCCCGATCCGCCGGGCTTGATGATCTTCGATTCGGGGATCGCTTCGCCCTGGGGATTGTTGATGATTTCCTGGACCTGCATGAGCAGGTTGTAGAAGTAGGTCTGCGTGGCGATGTACTCCTTAATGAGGCCGTTCTCGGAAACCTGCTTTCCCATCTCTTCGAGCTTCTGTTTCTCGGCCACCTCTATGGGCGCTCCATGCTCCTCTTTCTCAATGAGCTCCCCGCTGAAGCGGAGGTACTCGTCCAGAATCGATTTTGCCTGCGGGTCCGCATCCAGTGCGCCCGACAGTTCGTTGAAGCGCTGGTACAGTTCGCTGCCCCTGATCATGAGTCCAAGTTCGTTTGCCTTCTGTAGAATCTCTTCCATGGAATACTCTCCGCCGATGATAGTGGCAGATACCGTTTCGGCTGGCCTGTGGCAAGCAATATTTCTGGTGATTTACCTGTCGGCCCGGGGGTGCTTTTTTGTTGACAGGACCGGATGACAGTATATAGTAACGCCGATATCAGCCGCAGCTTTTTGGAGGAACCGATGGCCGAAGTAAAGGAAATCGTTGAAGACGAGAATAAAATCGACACTGTCATATCCGAGGACCTGGAGCTCCGCGGGAGGCTGGTTTTCAAGCACTCCCTCAAGATAAAAGGCAATTTTGATGGAAAGATAGAGTCGGAAGGACACCTCATCCTGGGGCAGGAATCTACTGTGAGTGCCGATATGAAAGCGGGGCTCGTATCGGTGTACGGAAAGGCAACGGGCAAGATACGCGCCGAGAAAAGGATAGAACTGTACAAGAAGAGCGTCACCCGCGGGGATCTCGTCACTCCCGACATCTACGTGGAATCCGGATCGCATTTCGACGGCACCTGCGTGATGTCGGAAAAGGAAAAGTAGCCAGGCTGGCCGATATGATCTTCAGGTTTGAGCGAATCATTATCGCCCTCGTCTTTGCCGCCGTGATGAGCATGCCCGCGATTGCGTCCGATGATACGGGCGGGACGCCGCTGGCGTCTTTCGGGGCCGGGGCGACATTCGGCTCGTATGATGTGATCGCGACGGGAAGCGATCAGCTTATATGGAAAGGAGGCACCGGCTACGGCGGCGGGTTGATGTTCGAATACATGTGGAACCAGGTGTTCGGGATACATTCGGGTTTCTGGTATGCCGTATCCACGATCGAATTAAAATTCAACGAGAATGACCCGGTAACCATCGACGCGCGGACCGAGCATTTCTGGATGCCGTTGTATCTCATCACATCCTATCGCAGCGGCATGTTCGGGATAGGACTTCTCACCGGCATGAATTTCATGTATGTGCACAAGTGCGAATTTCTCGTGGATAGCCCGATGGGAAGCGATGAGCTGGATGTCACCGAATACATGCGTTACGACCTCTACGGTATCGCCGGTGGCCTGGAACTGAAAATCGGCGTGACCAGGTTCATAGACATATGTATCGGCGGGATGGCGGAAATATATGCCCGCGGTTTTATCAAATCGACCAGCCGCACTCAGGATTACCTCTACGATTTCAGATTCTTCACCGGCGTGCTGTTCAGGACATACTGATTCGCAGACATCGGGTGGATGTCCTGCAGGAAGGGGAGTTTCAGGCGGATTCTTCGCTTCGGTCAGGGGAGTGCGGTTAGTTCCGGGGGTATTCCCCAGCAAAAAAGCCAGCATTCGATATCATTATTGAAAAAATGTATAACCGCATAGTTCTTGAAGTGATAGTTATCCCCATTTCCACAATTATCCATAAGATCATCGAGACATTCTTCCACTGCCCAAGTTACCAGAAAGGAAACCGAGAACTTCCTCACCTTCCTCAAATCCAGAAACAGCTCATATTCATCGCCCTGCGGAGATACATGAACCTGCCGCCAGTCGACTTTACTTCTCCGTTCCTGGTATCGCACTCTCGTCCAGAAAGCGCTGTGTGCCGTCTTTCCCGCAAGATGCTTCAATAACCTGGCAATCATATCCGACCGTGTAACTTGTAATAAATGGGAAGCCTCCACCAGGGCCTGAAGCGTTTCAGCCGGGATGCGCACCGTGGTCTTGATCCTCATAAAACCTCCATTTTTGTTCTCGCTGATACGTACGAATCCCGGGCCCGGCACATTAAACTTTTTCCATAAATTCGATTGACGAACTAATAATATCATACATTATTTTAAAAGATGTTTGATTTCTTACATTTTGTTGTAATTTGCCTGAAATAATCACTGTACGTAGCGTGGATCTCCATATACCGGATGAAAGCGAGGCTGATAATGACGAGCATGGGTATCGATTGTGGCAGCAAGTTTATCAGGATAGTTATCGCGGGTGATGATCTGCTGCCCGAGCGCGTCCACTACCTGGAACACCATGGTCTTCCGGAAGAGGCCCTGCTGTCGGTCCTCGGCAGAGCTCCCGGGGAAACAGTCCTCACGGGGAGCCACGCTGGTATCATCGCGCACCATATCGAGCAGCACACCTTCACCGACGAGATCGCGGCGATACTGGCGGCGCTGGAGTACCACAGGCTCCGCCAGCGCTTCGTGGTGAACGTCGGGGCGGGATCCATCGGGCTTATCGGCCGGGACAATGAGGGCGCCTTCAAGTCGTTCAGGATGAACAACCTCTGCGCCGCGGGGACCGGCTCGTTCATCGACGAGCAGATGCACCGCCTCGGCTTTTCGTACGACGATATCGCCCTCTTGCCGGTCGCGCCAGAGCCGCCCTCCATCGCGACGCGGTGCGCCGTCTTCGCGAAATCCGACCTCATCCACCGCCAGCAGGAGGGGTACGGTCCCGCCGAGCTATGGTCCGGCCTCTGCAGGGGCGTGGTTTCCACCATGCTCCAGTCGGTTTTCCGGGGCGATATCCCCGACGGGGAAATTCTTTTCTGCGGCGGGCTCTTCCTCAATCCGGCAATCCGCTACTGGACGTCGCGTTTCGTGCACGGCGCCCGCTATCATGAAAATGGGCACCTCTTCGCCGCAACGGGAAGCCTGCTGCTTGCGTCCCGCGGCAGTACCACCGGTGCGTCGCGGCAGATCGCGGTGGTTCCCGTGCCGGAAAAAGAACTCCGCCGGCTGGAACTCCGGAAATCCTCCATGCCCGATTTTTCCTGCTGCAAGTCGTACATCTCCGG
Organism: Spirochaetota bacterium; assembly: GCA_017998375.1. GTDB lineage: Bacteria > Spirochaetota > UBA4802 > UBA4802 > JAGODF01 > JAGODF01. Next base: position 10,041 of record JAGODF010000019.1, on the reverse strand, counting down.
CGGCTGCGAGGTCCGCGTCCACGAACTGCCGGACGCGCGACGGCCGGTATTGGCGGGGATCGATATCGGCTCCACCAGCACCAAGCTCGTTCTGCTCGACTCCGGCTCGGGGAGCGTGCTACTCGACATCTACACGCGCACGGGCGGAGATCCCATTGGCGCGACGCGGCGCATCTTCCGGGAAGTCAAGACAATAGGGGAAGGGGGGATGCTACGCGTCGCCGCCTGCGGGACCACGGGTTCCGGCAGGAAGCTTGTGGGTTCCCTGGCGGGCGCCGACGTGATCGTGAACGAGATCACGGCGCACTTCCGCGGAGCCCGCGCCGCCGACGGCTCAGTCGACACCATCTTCGAGATCGGCGGGCAGGACTCCAAGTTCATACGCGGCCGCGACGGGATGGTGGTGGACTGCAACATGAATTTCGTCTGCGCCGCGGGGACCGGCTCGTTCATCGAGGAGCAGGCGGGACGCCTGGGCTTCGCCGTGGCCGATATAGGCGGCAGGGTCACTGGGCTCGCGGCTCCGCACTCCTCCGACCGCTGCACGGTCTTTATGGAGCAGGACATCAACAAGCTCCTGCGCGAATCGTTCTCCCGCGAGGAGGTGCTGGCCTCGGTGGTCTTTTCCATCGCGAAGAACTACCTGAACCGCGTGGTGGGGCCGCGCCCGCTCGGCCCTGGAAAAATATTTTTCCAGGGCGCCACGGCGCGCAACGCCGGGCTGGTCGCGGCCTTCGAGTCGCTCCTGGACCGGGAGATCGTCGTATCGCCCTGGTGCCATGTCATGGGCGCCATCGGCGCCGCCCTTATCGCCCGGGAGAAGACGGCGGGGCCCTCGTCTTTCCGCGGCCTTGACGTGCTGGAGGGAGATATCGCCCTCGAACACGGGCGGTGCGGCGACTGCGCCAACCAATGCGCCATCACCACGGCGCGCTTCCCCGACGGGAGCGATGAGTCCTGGGGATATCTCTGCGGCAGGGAAGGGAAGGGCGGCGCGCGGCGGAAGCCGGGATTCAGCGGTTTCGGGATTATGAAGAGCCTGATAGGCGCCTCCGGTAAAACGCAACCGGCCAAGAGAGGCGCGCGCGGGACCATCGGCATTCCAGCGGCGCTTGCCATGTTCAGCTACCTTCCCCTCTGGAGGACTTTCCTGGAAGAGCTCGGCTTCCGCGCGGTGCTGTCGTCCTCCGCGTCGCCGGGATTCAAGGAGCGCGCCGTGCGGCTCTCGAAAACCGATTTCTGTTTTCCCGTCAAGGCCGCGCTGGCGCACATCGAGCAGCTCGCGGAAAACGACGCCGTCGACCTGCTCTTCTATCCGTCCATGATCAGCGAGAAGAAACAGGCGGGCGGACTCCCGCGTGTCTTCTGCCCCTACGTGATATCCTGCCCGTCGGTGGCGGGCGCGCTGGAGCTGAGCGCCACCATCCTCTCCCCGGTGATCGACTTCCGGGACGGTCACGGGGCGCAGGTGGCGGAGCTCTGCCGCGTGTTCCGCGATTACGGCATAGGCGCCGGGGAGATAGAGGCGGCGTACCGCGCGGGCCTGGAGGCGCTGGAAGCCTTCGCGGCGGAGCGCGCGGCCGCGGGGCGCCGCGCCCTGGAGAAGCTCCGCGCACGGGGAGGGAAGGCGGTCGTCTTCATCGGCCGGCCCTACAACCTCTACGACACGGTCATCAACCTCAACCTGCCGGAGCGCTTCCGCCATTACGGCGTCGATATCACCCCCTTCGAGATGCTCGTGGAACCGGGAGACGGCTCCTCCGTCCACCACATGTACTGGAACTACGGCGAGAGGATTCTCTCCGCTGCGGAAAAGATCAGGGAGATGGACGATATCTACCCGGTCTACCTCACGAACTTTTCCTGCGGCCCGGACTCGTTCATCCTCTCGCGGTTCGAGGACGCCATGGCCGGGAAACCGTACCTCATCATCGAGCTGGACGAGCACGGCTCCGAGACGGGGTACGTGACGCGCATCGAGGCCTTCATCGACATCATCACTGAAGGGCGCGCGCCGCGCTCCGGTGGCGCCCCGCGGGAGCGCGCCTTCAGCGGGAAGTGGCGCCGCCGCGACCGGAAGCTCTGGATACCGCCCATGCACGAGTTCGCGGCGCGACTCTTCGCGGCGGGTTTCCGCGCATGGGGCTTCGACGCCGAGGCGCTTCCCGGCGAGGACGGCGCGGCGCTGGAGGCTGGAAAGAAAGGGATCCGCGGAGGGGAGTGCCTCCCGGCGGCCGCTACCATCGGCGCCTTTCTCGCGAAAATGCGGGAGACCGGCGCGGACCCGGCCGGGCAGGCGCTCTTCATGCCCACGGCCGAGGGGCCCTGCCGCTTCGGGCAGTACGCGGTGCTCCACCGGATGGTCCTGGAGCGCAGCGGCTACGGTGACACGATGATCTTCTCGCCTTCGTCAGTGAACTCGTACATGGGGATGCCAGGGGCGCTGCGGAGCTACCTCTGGGATATCGTCATCGTTTCGGACATGATGATGAAGGCGGTCTGCCGGGTGCGGCCCTACGAGCTGGAGCGGGGCTCCGTGGACCGGCGCGCGGAGGAGCTTCTCTCGGAGCTGGAAACGCGTATTGAAAGGAAGGAAGGGCTCATCGGCGCGGCGGCCCGGGCGGTGTCGGAGATATTTTCCGTTCCCGCGGCGGGCGCGGCGAAACCGCTGGTGGGCGTCGTGGGGGAGATCTACGTGCGCTGCAATCCGTTCTGCAACAACTCCCTCATCAGGGTGATAGAGGCGGCCGGCGGCGAGGCGTGGCTTGCACCGATATCGGAATGGGTGCTCTACACCTCCTGGTTCGAGAACTACGTCGCGCGGACGACATCGAAAAGCGTCGTGAAGAAGCTCCTCGCCGGCCTGAAGAACGGGTACATGTTCCGGAGGGAGCGCCTCTACGAGGAGGCACTGCGCCCCTGGCTGGGGGACCGCTTCGAGCACCACGTGGAGGAAGTGCTCCGGGAGGGTGAAAAATATCTGCCGCTCCGTTTCGAGGGCGAGGCTATCCTCACGCTCGGCAGGGCCGAGCTCTTTCTCCGCGAGGGGGCGGCGATGGTGGTCAACTGCGCGCCCTTCGGCTGCATGCCCGGAAATATCACCTCCTCGCTTTTCGGTATAATGCAGGAACGGCACGGGCGCCCGGTGCTCACAATTTTTTACGACGGGGAGAGCGACGCCAACCGCGCGGTGGAGGTCTACCTGGGAAACATCGCCGGCAAAAAAGTGATGGGCGCCGCGGTAATTTCATCTTGACAAATTATAGGCGCCTGTCTACGTAACGCTGAAGTTTCGGCCGGACCGCCACGCGGCGCGGCGGCGCGAAACGATCCGACGCGAACCGCCCGGGGCGGTGTCACACTGGAAAATTATCGGAGGAAACCATGGCCTACAAGATCACTGACGCGTGCACTTCGTGCGGAACCTGTGCGGAAGAGTGTCCCGCCAGCGCCATCAGCGAGGGAAAAAATACGTACGTCATCGACAAGGAAGCGTGCACCGAGTGCGGCACCTGCGTGGACGTCTGCCCCGCCGAGGCGATAGTCGAAGTGTAACCTGCTTTACAATCATGCACGAACGAGGGGAGGATGGCTCACGGGCTATCCTCCCTTTTTTGTATGGATGGGCGCCGTAAAATAACGTTCGATTACGGTTGACATATCGTGAGAGCTGAGGTACGCTCGGGCATTATGGGACACGGGCCATCCCTCGACTCCGCGCTTGCCGGTATCGCCCTCAGGGAACTCGCCACCACGGTGACCTGGCGCGACACCATGAACTACGCCGCCGCCCTGGGCGACGGCAATCCCCGCTATTTCGACGACGAGCGCGGGGACGGAATAATCGCGCACCCCGTCTTCCCGGTCGCCGTGACATGGAAGATCCTCGGGCGGATTTGGGAATTCATCGACGCGGGGAGCTTTCCCGTCGAGCTCCTGGCAACCCAGGTGCACTACACCGAGCACCTGGCGATCCACGGGCCCCTAACGCCCGGGCGGAACCTCGTCATCAGGGGCGATATCGCGGCGATCCTGCCCCACCGCGCGGGCACCCACGTAGTGCTCCGCCTGGCCGCACGTGATGAAGGAGGCGCGGCCGTGTTCACGGAACATATCGGCGCCATGCTCCGCGGCGTGGAATGCCTGGGCGGCGGCGCCGGCGCGGACCGTCTTCCCCGGGTGCCGGCCGCGCCCAAGGCGGACGCTCCCCAGTGGGAAAGCCCCGTGCGCATTGATCCGCTCCGGCCCTTCGTCTATGACGGATGCACCGATATCTTCTTCCCCATCCACACCTCGATGAAATTCGCGCGCCAGGTTGGTCTTCCCGGCATCATACTGCAGGGAACCGCGACGCTGGCCCTTGCCGTCACGGAGCTCGTGAACCGGGAGCTCGGCGGCGAGCCAGGGAGGGTCCGCGCTGTTTCCTGCCGGTTTACCGGCATGGTCCTGCCGGGCACCGACATCTCCGTGAGGCTGCTGGCGAAGGACGAAAGCGGCGGGGAACGAGGCCTCTTTTTCGAAGTGCGCAACGGCAACGGCGAGCGCGCCGTCAGCGACGGGTACGTGCTGGCCGGATGACGGGGCATTCTTTTCGGCTGTGGATACGCAGTGAAGACCGGACGCCTGGAGGAGGAACGCATGGAAAATATAAACGAAAGGCTCCCGCTGCTCAACAACTACATCGAGCACTGGGCGAAGCACACGCCCGGGAAAGAGGCGATGCTGCAGCACGAGGACGGGAAGACCGTCACCTACGGGAAATTCGCGACACTCATCGATTTCTTCGCGCTGAAGCTCCTCGACATGGGAATTGGCAGCGGCGACCGCGTGGCGACGCAGCTGGCGCTGTTCCCGGAGCATATCGTCTTCATGTACGCCTGTTTCAAGATCGGCGCCATCATCGCCCCGCTGGACCTGCGCCTCAAGGAGGACGAGGTGGTCCGCGACCTGGGAAAGATCCGGCCGAAGGCGTTCTTCTTCCTGGGTAAAACGCCCATCATCGATTTCACGAAAATAGGGGAGGCGGTGCGCGACCGGTGTCCCTACGTGGAGCACCTCGTCCAGTTCACGCCCGACCCGAAGCCGGGTGATATCATCGCCGGAGCGGTGTCCATCACCCAGCTGATGAGCAAGGGCCGCCTCGTCTGGCTGAAGGTGAAGAACATCTTCACGCGCCGGCTCGAAAAGGCCTACGCGAAGATTACGCCGAGGACGCCGGCGCTCATCATCTACACCACCGGGACCACCGGCGAGCCCAAGCCGGCGGTGCTCTGCCACGAGAACATCCTCGTCCAGAACGAGATTTTAATCCGCGGCACCGGGCTTTCGCGGGAAGGGCGCGTTCTTATCAACCTCCCCCCGAGCCACGTGGGCTGCGTGACCGAGCTTTTCATGACGACGGCCTACTGCGGGGGCACCGCGGTGTTCCTGCGCATCTTCGACGTGGCGCTGACGCTGGAGGCCATCGAGAAGAGGAAGATCACCGTGCTGGGGCAGATTCCCACGCAGTTCCGGATGCTCTGGGCCCACCGGGACTACGCGAAGTACGATCTGGAGAGCCTCCAGTTCGTCGCCTACGCGGGATCGGCGGTGGACGTCGAGTTTCTGAAAAAGCTCTCCACCATGGCGCCGCGCTTCGGCACCGGCATCGGCATGACCGAAAACGCCGGCTTCGCGACCTTCACCCCCGACGGTATCTCCATCGAGGAGATGGCCGGGCAGGTGGGGCGCGCGTTCCCGGAGCTTGCGGCCGTGACGGTCCGCGCGCCCATGAGGGACGACGGCACTGCCGGAGAGGAGCTTCCGCTCGGCGAGATCGGCGAGATCTGCTATCACCCGCCAATCGTGTTCCTGGGCTACTACAACCAGCCGGAGGAAACCGCAAGGGCCATATCCAGAGAGGGGATACTCTACACCGGTGACCTCGGCTACTTCAGGGACATGGGTTCCTACAGGGCGCTCTTCCTTTCGGGGCGGCGCAAGTTCATGATAAAGCAGAAGGGATACAACGTGTTCCCAGACGAGGTCGAGTCGCACATCGCGCGGATGGAGGGGGTCGATGTCGCCGAGGTGGTGGGGGTGCCGCACCGCGTGTTCGACGAGGGCATCTTCGCGTTCGTCCGCCCGAAGCCCGGCGCGGACGTGTCGCCCGGCGCGGTGATGGAGTTCTGCAAATCGATCGCGGCATACAAGCGTCCGCAGCACGTGGAGATCTGGCCGGCGGTGACGCCGTTCCCGCTGACCAGGAGCACCAAGGTCGACAAGATGGCGCTCAGGGAGCTGGCGGCGAAGAGCATCGAGGGACTCCGCGCGAAGGGGGAATGGGACGCGCGCGGGGAGGGAGGTTGATAATGATAGGTTTCCGATTCATGGGCTGCATGAAAGAACGCGGGCGCCGGTATGTGTGCCTGGTGTCGCTGGCCCTGGTCCTCGCGGCCGTATCGGCCTGCTCTCACTCGCGTGAATGCGCCAGGCCGAGTGATGCGAAAACTTCCGCAACCGCGCAGGCCAGCATCGGCACCGCGACCATGCTGGCCGACGGCACCATCGTGCTCGACCTGCGCACGGGAGCGGCTCCGGGCGGCGCGAAGGGCGACGCGCGCCTGAACTATCCGCCGGGCCACCCGCAGTACAGGGAAATAATGGAGCATGTCGGCGGCCTGCGCCCCGGGGAAACGAAGAGCGTGCCTCCCTGGACGGACGAATGATAAAATCGTCCCCGATCGTAAAAAAATGTGGACATAATCCGCTCCGCTTTCTATTCACTGACCTGCGAGGTGCATGATGGAACGCGCGGAACTGCGGATCGAGGTGTTCTACACAATCAGCGACGCCAGGGGCGAGGCGGTGCGGAAAAAGCTCACGCGCCTTGGCTTCGGCGTGACCAGGGTCGTCATATCCGACAACTATCTCGTCAACGAGCCGTTCACCCCCGAAGAGCGCGTGGCGATCGGCGCGATCCTCATCCAGCCGGTCACACAGTCCTTCTCGGTGAACGATCCGTTCGATCCCGGCGATTTCGATTTCGCGATAGAGGTCGGCTTCCTCCCCGGCGTCACAGACAACGTCGCGCACACCGCGCGCGAGGCGATCGGGGACCGCTTCAAAAGGAAGCTCGATCCGGAAAAATCGGTCTTCACCACCACCACCTACTTCATCTCGGGAAACATCACCCGGGACGACGCGCTCCGCATCGCGCAGGAGCTCCACAACCCGCTCATCCAGCGCATGAAGGTCCTCTCCCGGAACGAGTATATCGAGCTGGGCGGCATGGGACGCGAGATACCGGTGGTGCGCCTGCACGAGAACGTCACGGCGGGCGAGGTGAGCCTCGAGGTGCCCGACGATGAGCTCCTGCGCATCGGGAAGGAGGGCATCGCGGAGGGTGACGGCACGCGGCGCGGACCGTTGGCGCTCGACATGATATCGCTCAACGTCATTCGCGACCATTTCAGGAACAGCGAGAAGCGCAATCCCACCGACGTGGAGCTGGAATCGATCGCGCAGACCTGGAGCGAGCACTGCAAGCACACCATCTTCGCCGCGCGCCTGGACGAGATCGACGAGGGTATCTTCAAGGCGTACATCCGGGAGGCGACGGTGCGGATCCGGCGCGAGAAGGGCGATGACGATTTCTGTCTCTCGGTCTTCTCCGACAACTCCGGCGGCATCGAGTTCGACGAGAACTTTCTCGTGTCGGACAAGGTCGAGACGCACAACAGCCCCAGCGCCCTGGACCCGTTCGGCGGTTCCATCACCGGCATCGTGGGCGTGAACCGCGACACCATCGGCTTCGGCATGGGATCGCGTCCCATCGCCAACCGCTACGGCTTCTGCTTCGCCGATCCCTCCGACGAGGAGCCGCTCTTTCGCTCGAAGGAAGACGACTCGCGACTCCTCCCGCCCCGGCGCATCATGGAGGGCGTCATCCACGGCGTCAACGTGGGCGGCAACTGCTCGGGCATTCCCACGCCGCAGGGCTTCGTCTACTTCGACGACCGCTACAAGGGGAAGCCGCTGGTGTTCGTGGGCACCGTGGGCCTCATGCCCCGCGAGCACAGCGGGAAGAAGCTCTACGACAAGAAGGCCCGCGCCGGCGACAGCATCGTGATGATCGGCGGCAGGGTGGGGCGCGACGGCATCCACGGCGCCACCTTCTCCTCGGAGGCGCTCTCCTCCGGGAGCCCGGCCACCGCGGTGCAGATAGGCGACCCCATCACGCAGAAGAAGCTCTCCGACGCGGTGGTGAAGGAGGCGCGCGATCTCGGGCTCTACAACTCCATCACCGACAACGGCGCCGGCGGGCTCTCCTGCTCCGTGGCGGAGATGGCGCGCGAGTGCGGCGGCTTCGAGGTGGAGCTCGAGAAGGTGCCGCTGAAGTACCCGGGTCTCGCCCCGTGGCAGATCTGGGTGAGCGAGTCGCAGGAGCGGATGACCCTCTCGGTGCCCGATGCGTCGCTCCCGGAGTTCATGGAACTCATGGAGCGACGCGGCGTAGAGGCGACGGTCATAGGTCGCTTCACGGAGAACGGCCGCGGCGTCGTTCGCCACAACGGGAAGAAGGTCTTCGACCTCGACCTTGAGTTCCTGCACGAGGGGCTTCCGAAGAAGACGCTCACGTCGAAGCTCGCGCTGAAGCGCAATCCGCATCCCGCGTTCGACGAGCCCGGCGACCTCACTGAACCTTTCGTCGCGATGATCGGCAGGCTCAATACCGCGAGTTTCGAGTTCATATCCATGCAGTACGACCACGAGGTGCAGGCAAACTCCGTCATCAAGCCGCTGCAGGGGAAGGGCCGCGTGAACGGCAGCGCCTCGGTGATTCGGCCGCTCGCCTCGTCGCAGAAGGGCGTGGTGCTCTCGCAGGCGCTCTATCCGTCCTACAGTGACATCGACCCGTACTGGATGGCGGCCTGCTCCATCGACACCGCGGTGCGAAGCGCGATCGCCGCCGGCGGCACCATGAAGCGCCTGGCGCTCCTGGACAACTTCTGCTGGTGCGACTCGAACAACCCAGAGCGCCTTGGCGAGCTTAAAGAAGCGGCGCGCGCCTGCTACGACTTCGCCGTTGCCTACGGCACGCCGTACATCTCCGGCAAGGACAGCATGTTCAACGACTTCCGCGGCTACGACGCCGCGCACCGGGAGGTGCTGATCAGCATCCCGCCGACGCTCCTCATCTCCTCCATCGGCATAGTGCCGGACGTGACGAAGTGCCAGACGATCGACTTCAAGTTCCCGGGCGACCTCATCTACCTCGCGGGCGATACGCGCGACGAGCTGGGCGGGAGCGAGTACCTCGCCTTCACGGGCGAGACGCTCTCCGGGAAAAAGTTTATCGGCGAGAGCGTACCCCGCGTCGACGCGAAAAAGAACTTGCGCGCCTACCGCGCCGTCGAGTCCGCGATTGCGAAGGAGCTCGTCGCGTCGTGCGCGGGCGTGGAGCGCGGCGGCCTGGGAGTGGCGATCGCGAAATCGGCCATGGCGGGCATGCTCGGCTGTTCTATCGACCTGGTTGATTTGCCCGATACGCTTCGCGGCGATACCGCCCTCTTCTCAGAGTCGCAGGGAAGGCTTCTTCTGTCCGTGGCACCCGGTGCCCGGAAGGAGTTCGAGAGCGCCATGAAGGGCGTGCCGCTGGCGCTCATCGGCACGGTGAGCGGCGGGACCGGTGTGGAGGTGCGGCGCGGGAAGAAAGCGCTGGTGAAGACCACGGTGGACGCGCTCCTGGAATCGTACCGCGGGCGCTTCAGGGATTTTTAGGGGGATGATGATGGCTGCTCCTCGCGTGATTGTGCTGACGGGATACGGGATCAACTGCGACGACGAGACCCGCCTCGCGTTCGAGATGTCGTGCGCGAAGGCCGATATCATCCATGTCAACGACATCATCGCCGCGCCCCGCAAGCTCGACGCCTACCAGGTCTTCGCGTTCCCCGGCGGCTTCTCCTATGGCGACGATACCGGCAGCGGCAAGGCGCTCGCCAGCCGCATCATGAACAACCTCTCCGACGAGTTCCGCGCCTTCATCGCCCGCGACAC
>JAGODF010000293.1 GCA_017998375.1 Spirochaetota bacterium | reverse complement strand
TGTCCAGACTGCCGAAGCGCGCCCGGAGGGCGTCCATCAGTCCTGATACGTCCTCCTCCTTCGCAATGTGGCAGGTGAGCGCGAGGAGCGAATCGCCGCCGCCGAGCTCGGCAACGGCTCTATCCAGCCCCTCCTGCTTGCGCGCGCAGATGACGACCTTCGCCTTCTGCGCCAAAAGCTCCCTGGCGAGCTCCAGTCCTATCCCCCTGGTGCCGCCGGTGACGAGCGCCACCCTGTTTTCCAGTCCGTAGTTCATCGCGCCCATTCCGTTTCCTTACTTGTTGGCTTCTTCCTCGAAGAACTTCTTGCGTTCCTCGATCACCTTCTCGGCTATCTTGCCGCTGATCGGGTCGTAGTGCGAGAAGCGCATCTCGAAGGTGGCCTTGCCGCTGGTCATCGCCCTGAGGTCTATCGCGTAGCGCTGCATTTCAGCCAGGGGGGCCTGCGCCTTCACCACGGCGACGCCGCTGTCGCTCTCGCTTTCTGATTCGCCGCCCATGCCGAGCACGCGCCCCCTGCGGCTGGTGATATCATTGAGGATGTCGCCCATGAAGTCCTTGTCCACGTGGATGTCAACTTCCATGACCGGCTCCAGGAGTATGGGGCCGGCGGCCTCGAGCGCCTTTTTCAGGCAGTTCCGCGCCGCGATGCGGAAGGACATTTCGGAAGAGTCCACGTCATGGTAGGAGCCGAAGTAGAGTTCAACGGCGAAGTCCACCACGGGGAATCGCGCGAGGACCCCGTCGTCCATGCCGTCCTTGACGCCCTTTTCAACGCCGGGTATGTACTGCCGGGGCACCACGCCGCCCACGATGCTGTCCTTGAATTCGTAACCGGCGCCACGCTCCCTGGGCCACACCCTGAAATAGACCTCCCCGTACTGGCCGTGCCCGCCCGACTGCTTCTTGTGGCGATACTGCGCCTCGGCTTTCTTGGTGATGGTTTCCCGGTAGGCGACCCGGGGTTCGTGCGTGATGAGCTCGAACTTGTATTTTTCCTTCAGGGTTTTAAGGATGATATTCAGCTGCATCTCGCCCATGCCCGAGAGCACGGTCTGCTTGGTTTCCGGCATGAACCCGTAGTGGATGGTGGGGTTCTCGTCGGTGATGCGGTTGAACACCTGGCCGATCTTGTCCTCCTCTCCCTTTTTCGCCGATTCGATGGCAAACGAGAATACGGGCTGGGGGACCTTGATGATAGGGAGCTTCACCGGCGACTTGGAATCGCAGAGGGTGTCGAGGGTGGCGGTCTTCTCCAGCTTCACGATGACGCCGATATCGCCCGCACAGACCTTGGGGAGGTCGATCTGCTTGTTCCCCACCATGGTGAAGAGCTTCGAAGTGCGCTCCTTGATGTTCTTCGTCGAGTTCAGGACCTCGGTGTCGGGCAGGAGCTCGCCGCCTATCACCTTCACGTAGTTGAAGCGGCCCGCGTACTGGTCGATGTAGGTCTTCCAGACAACGCCCGAGAATGCGGATGAGGGGCCGCACTTGACGATGATTTCCTTCGTGTCGTCGTTGGGATTCACTCCCCTGTATTCACGGCCCGCCTGGGGTGCCGGTACGAAGTTCCTGATCACCTGCATCAGGTTCTTGATGCCCACGCTCTTCAGCGCGGACCCGAAGACGATGGGGACCAGCTTCGCGGCCGCGACCTGGTTCTTGATGCCGGTGTGGATCTCCTCCTCGGTGAGCTCTCCGCCGTCCAGGAACTTCTCGATGAGCGCGTCGTCGCCCTCGGCTGCCAGTTCCACGAGCTTGGCCCGCTCGGTGGCGGCGAGGTCCTTCATGTCGGCGGGTATCTCGGTGACTGTCACGTCCTTACCGTCGGGCTTGGGAAGGTTGGCCTTCATCATCACCAGGTCTACCACTCCCTTCAGCGAATCGGCGCTGCCTACGGGAAGGCTCGCGGGTGCGATGCTGGCCTTGAGGGCGCCCTTGATTGTATCGATGATATCGTAGCTCGCCCTTTCCTTGTCCATCTTGTTGACGAAGATAAGGGTGGGTATCCTGTTCTCCTTTAAGAAGCGCCATGCCTTTTCCGTCTCGATCTGCACGCCGTCGACGGAATCGACGACCAGGATGGCGGCCTCGGAAACCTGTAGGGCGGCGCGCGCCTCGCCGATGAAATCGGACATGCCCGGCGTGTCTATGATGTTGATCTTCACGCCATCAAGCTCTATGAAGCCCAGGGCGCTGCGGATCGATATCTGGCGCTCCTTCTCCTCGTCGTCGTAGTCCGAGGTGAGTGTTCCCTGGGTGGGATTGCCGATCTTGTCGATCTGCTTGCCCATGAGGAGGATGGCGTCGAACAGCGTTGATTTTCCCGTGCTTCCGTGCCCGAGTATGGTGACGTTGCGTACCTGGTCGGTTTTATACTCCTTAAGCATTCCCGTGTCCTCCTGGCATATTCAATATGAGATGTAATGACGTTGTGTTGCGGTTCACGATCCGGCCCCGTGTGCCGGCACCATGGTCGCGAAACCCTGGCGTGGGGGAGTGGCGCCTGTCTGCGAGCAATAAACCGGAACTGATTAAAGTAAAAAGGCCTTTTAATTTTGTAAAGTATTTTTATTTGTTGCGGCGCACCGCGGCGCCGGGGTAGATATGGTTCCATGGATCTGGACATACTCTACGAGGACAACCATCTCATCGCCGTGAACAAGCCGGCTGGCCTCCTCTCGCAGAAAGACGGCTCCGGCGAGGATTCCGTGCTTGAGCACGTCAAGGCGTATCTGAAGAAGAAGTACGCCAAGCCCGGAAACGTGTTCCTGGGGACCGTCCATCGCCTGGACAGGCCGGTGTCGGGGGCCCTGGTCATGGCACGCACCTCCAAGGCGGCGGCGAGGCTTTTCGAGCAGTTCAAAGGGAGGAGCGTGACGAAGGTCTACCTGGCACTGGTCGCCTGCGGTGAGGAACGGGCGCTCCCGGAGGAGTGGACCACACTGCGGCAGCGGGTGAAGCGGGAAGGTGACGTGACGCGCGTCACGGAGTCCGCGTCGGAATCGCAGGATGCGGAGCTGGCGTACCGGTGCGCGTCGCGCGCCTGCGGGTACGCGCTCCTGCTGGTGCGCCTGGTCACCGGGCGCAAGCACCAGATACGCGCCCAGCTCGCCTCTATCGGAATGCCCGTCACGGGTGACGGGAAATACGGGTCACCTGAGAGGAACGCCGACGGATCGATCTGCCTCCATTCCCTCTTCCTGGGATTTTCACACCCCACACGGGCCGCCCGGGTGGAGGTCCTGGCGGAGGTGCCGCCGGTCTTCTCTGCAAGATTCGGCGCGAACGTGTCGGCGAAGGAGCTGGCGGAAAAAATTCGCGGGTGAAGCGGGAAGGTGTGGCCGTGGCAGGTATCGGGCTACTTGCTTCTTTTAATGCAGATAATGCTGATGTCGTCTTCAAGCGGGGCGTAATCGGTGTATTCGAAAAGCCCGGCGATTATGGAGTGGATGGTTTCCTTCGACGTCGTGCCGGCGTTCTTCCGGAATTCCGCGGCGAGGCTCTCCCTGCCGTACATCTTTCCGCCCACATGGCTGCGCGATTCCGTGACCCCGTCGGTGTACAGGAGCAGGCTGTCCCCCGGCTCCAGCGAGATCTCCAGTTCCGCGTAGCGGTTGTCCTTCCTCAGCCCGATAAGGGGCCCCGTGAAATCGGTCTCACGTATCGCGCCGCTTCCCTCCGAATGGATCAGCGAGGGCGGATGGCCCCCGGAGGAATAGAGCAGCTTCCCCGCCGCAAGGTCTAACCGGCAGACCGCCACCGTGGCGAAATACGCTATTGCGGCAAAGTCCTCGGTGAGCTTCGCGTTCACATCCCCGATGAGGCACCCGGGCCCCGGGCAGTTCACCGACAGGGCGCGGAAGAGGCTCCGTATCTCCATGCCGATGTAGGCGGAGGCCATGCCGTGGTGCATCACATCGCAGATGATCACCTGGTACGCCGAGTCGCCGTCGGGAAACCCGTCGATGAAATCGCCGGAAAGCTCCTCGGCGGGGAGGAAGGCGCTGGCGATGTCGTATCCCCCGGCCCTGGAGAAATCGGGCAGCATGGCGGCCTGGATGTTGCGCACCCGGGCTATCTCCGCGCGGAGCCGCTTCTCGCTGGTGCGGATGGTCATCTCCAGTTTCCTCGTTTCTGTGATGTCGCGCATGGTGAGGAGCCGTCCTATCGTCCTGCCGCTGCTCTCCAGAAGCGGTGTCGCGCGCAGGTCGAGATATTTCTCCGGAGAGGTCCCCTCCACCATATGCATCTGGCAGTCGTTGATCACATCGTCCTCGCACGCATCGTCCGGGGGAAGGGGCAGCACTTCCCGCGCCGGGAGCCCCACCACGGCGCCGTCGAAACCGGTCATGCGGCACGCGGCGGGATTGATGTCCGTCACGCGGCCGGCGTCGTCGAGGACAACGACGCCGTCGGGGAGGTGGCGGAACAGCGCGTCGTAGGCCACGGGGGTGAGGTCGATGATCTTACGGCTGAAAAGCCCCCAGGCGAGGATGAGACCGGTGACGGAGAGCGTGAAGGGATTGATATCGATGCCCCAGGGGCTGAATCCCAGCAGGTAGGCAACCAGCCCCGCCCAGGGAATGAATGAGCCCGCGAGCATGATGGCGGCCTGGCCGCGCTCCCGGGATTGCGATCCGGCGAGCATCTTCAGCAGGAGGACGTTGCAGTAGAGCTGGGCGATATTGACGTAGGCGATGTGGATCCAGTACCAGGGTCCCTCCGCCAGCGCCGCCACGGGGAAGGGCCCCGAGCTGTCAATTCCCACCGACGCGTAGAAGAGATGGTGATGTCCGTTGGTGAAATGGATAAGGAGCGTGGAGATGGATACGGCGAAGAGTGCTGTTGCACCCGCCCGCATGCGCGTCTTTTCCCTGGCGTACATCTCCGTGACCGTGAGGATGTACAGCGGGGGAAGGAAGGAAATCCCCAGGTACTCTATTCTCAGGCAGAGGGTGATACCGGCGACGTCCGCCGCCAGGAGCTCGCAGCCGTACGCCGCGGCGTAGACC
>JAGODF010000018.1 GCA_017998375.1 Spirochaetota bacterium | reverse complement strand
GAACTGAAGAGGTCCGGCGACAAGTACGTGCTTCTGGATATTTCGTTCAAGGGCAGGGAGTTTCTCCAGAAACGGTTCCCCCAGATCTACGAGCGCTGCATGAAGGAGGGAATCGACATCGCCGCCGGGCCCATCCCCGTGGTGCCCGCGGCCCACTACCTCTGCGGCGGCGTCGTATCGGACCGCAACGGGAGGACATCCCTGGAGAACCTCTTCGTCTCAGGGGAGTCGGCGTGCACCGGCGTGCACGGCGCCAACCGCCTGGCGAGCAACTCGCTCCTGGAGGGGATCGTCTACTCGCACCGCGCAGTCGAATACATAGGGAAGAACCTCGACCGCCTGGGCCTGGGAAAAGCGCTCCCGGAGTTTCCCGCGTGGAACAAGGAGGGGACCTTCGACCTCGAGGAGTGGATCCTCATCCAGCACAACATGGAGGACGTGAAGAGGCTGATGTGGGACTACGTGGGAATCGTGCGGACCAACCTGCGGCTGCAGAGGGCGCGCCGCCGCCTCAAGCTCATGGAGGAGGAGATACAGGACTACTACAGGAGAAGCACCATTTCCTCGGAGCTGGTGGAGCTCCGCAACCTGGCCACCGTGGCGGGCCTGATAATCGAGGGCGCCATGTGGAGGAAGGAAAGCCGGGGACTGCACTACAACACGGATTACCCGCGGCAGGACGACAGCTACAGGAAGAACATCATACTGATGTCAAACGGGGAAACGCTTTTCAGAAACCTGTCCGATATGCTCTTTTCCTGACAGGGGAAACTACTGGCGGGTTTTGATCCTGTCGATGGCTTCGTCGTTGGTGTTGAAGATATCGACGAAATCGGAGATCCCCACGATGTCCATGACCTTCTTGAAATGGTTGGTGAGGCCCACGAAGGTGACCTTCCCGCCAGTGTCCTGGAGGTCCTGGATGATGTTGATGAGGGAGGCGATGCCGGCCGAATTGATGTACTTCGTCTTTTCGAAGTTGATGATGATGTTCTTCGGCGCGTGCTTTTCTTTCAACTCGGAATAGGTCTTCATGACGTCGCTGTCGGATTCGGACGTCATGTCCCCCTCGATGATGAGGACCGGCACATTTCCAATCATGTTCGAGGATACGCTGTAGGCTTCCATGGGTAAATCCACCTTTTTAGAATGATGCGCTAAACCCGTCCGACGTGTGCTGCCGTGTACAACCCGGATCCGTTCGAAAGAATTACCCTATCATAGGGCGGATAACACATATGTCAAGTAATTATATCAACCAGTATACCACAAAATGATATATCAATAAAAAAATTTTCGGTTAGCTACTACCGTAATGAAGTCCGCGATACCGGCATGTTCCCGTCCCTGGGGACGGTGGGACAAAACGCGTGTGACATAATTATGGATGGAGTGACTGGCCCGCGGTGATGCACGGAATAACGCGGAGGGCGCGTAAAATATGGCCGATGCAGTCCAACGTGCTTGACAAGGACCGTACCGGCGGGTATAGCCCCCCTGACACGACGGGTGATATCATTGACCGCGCGAGGTGAGGAATGGCACGTGTTTTATCGGGCATACAGCCCTCGGGAACGCTTCACATCGGCAACTATTTCGCCATGATGAAGCGCATGATCGAGTTCCAGAACGACAACGAACTCTTCTGCTTCATTGTGAACTACCACGCCATGACGAGCCTGCAGGACGGGAAGGCGCTGGCGGAGAACACCGTCGACGCGGCACTCGATTTCCTCGCCCTGGGGCTCGATCCGGAAAAGACCTTCTTCTGGGTGCAGTCGGACGTGCCCGAGGTCACCGAGCTCACCTGGATCCTGGGCTGCCACACGTCCCTCGGCCTCCTGGAGCGCAGCCACTCCTACAAGGACAAGGTGGCGAAGGGGATAGTTCCCAATGCCGGGCTTTTCACCTACCCGATCCTGATGGCGGCCGATATCCTCCTGTACCAGGCGGAGCGCATCCCCGTGGGGAAGGACCAGAAACAGCACGTGGAGATCACGCGCGATATCGCCGAGCGCTTCAACAACGCCTTCGGGGAGACCTTCGTCCTGCCGGAGCCCATCATCCCCGACGATATCGCCGTGATACCGGGCATCGACGGGCAGAAGATGTCCAAGAGCTACGGCAACACCATCAACATTTTCGAGGACGAGGCGTCCCTCAAGAAGAAGGTGATGCGCATCAAGACCGACTCCACTCCCGTGGAGGAACCGAAGGATCCCGAGACCTGCAACCTGTTCGCCCTGTACCGCCTTTTCGCCGACGCGGAGAAGATCGCCGCGATGAAGGAACGCTACCTCAAGGGGGGCGTGGGATACGGCGAGGTGAAGAAGGAGCTCCTCGGCCTCATCTACGACTATTTCGCGCCGTTCAGGAAAAAAAGGGAAGGCCTGGCGAAGGACCGGGGCGCCATACGCGACATTCTGAAAAAAGGCTCCGATAAGACGAGGGCCGAGGCCGTGAAGACCCTGGACCTGGTGAAGGAAAGGACGGGGCTCCGCTACCTGTAGGCCGCCTAGCGGTTGACGTACCTGGCGAGGAACTCCTCCTCGGTGAGGATGGTGAGGAACTTGTCCATCTTGGCGATCTTGAAGATCCGCTCGATGTTGCCGTTCAGGTTGTAGCAGACCAGGTCCACCATGTTTTTCCGAGCCATGTTCTTGAACCGCACGAAGGACACTATCGCCGCGGAGTCGATGTAGACGCAGTCTTTCATCATGATCGCGATGGTGGAAGGCTGGAGCTCCATCTGCCTGTAGAACACCGCCTCCAGGTTGTGCACCTGGTTGATGTCGAGCCGCCCTATCAGGCTGATGATGATGAGCTGGTTTTCCTTGTAGATGTCGATTTTCATGTAAATTCCGCGTATCGCGCCGGCCTCAGGGAAGAGTCACGGCTATGGCGCCGGGGTGCCGCGCAGCCCGGTCATGGTCATTATTCTTATCGGCGCGCGGCGCAAAAAATATTGACATATATTGAACCGCGGC
Source organism: Spirochaetota bacterium (assembly GCA_017998375.1). Taxonomy (GTDB): domain Bacteria; phylum Spirochaetota; class UBA4802; order UBA4802; family JAGODF01; genus JAGODF01. The sequence continues at coordinate 21,524 of JAGODF010000018.1, read as the reverse complement.
ACAGAGTGTTAGCGCAAAGGGAGCATATCAATCGAAAGGGGTGCTATCATGGAAAAGAACGTCGGCAAGGTTGACAGCTATATCCGCTTTTTACTGGGTATCTCATTCCTGTTGAACATTTTCGCGCTTAACACGGGTGTCATCGGCACCATCATCCTCCTGGTCCTGGGCATCGGCATGATCGCTACATCCATCATGGGCTACTGCTGGGTGTACGCCCTCCTGAAGATCGACACCTGCACTTCCGCGGCTCCCGATGAGCCACAGGCGCCTGCAGCCCACCACTGATCCGGAACACGTACTATCGGACACACACAAAGGCACTCCGGGAGGGGTGCCTTTTTTATTTCCGCCACAGGTTCACGAGCGGAACAGTAAATGCATCGCCTCCGCTATGTCACGGAGGGGGACGATATCGCCCTGGAACCCGGACTGGCGCGCCTCCTCGAGGTCCCTTGCCGGCACGTAGAGCGTCCTGAAGCCGGAACGCGCAAACTCCATCGCCCGCCTGCCGCACTGCGACACGGGCCGTATCTCCCCCGAAAGCGATATCTCCCCGAGGAATCCGGCGTCGTGCGGGACGGGAACGCCTTTCAGGCTCGAGGCTATCGATACCGCCACCGCGAGGTCCGCGGAGGTTTCGCCGATGGTGAAGCCGCCCGCCACGTTGATGAACACGTCGAACGCGCCGAGGTTGAGAAGCGCGTGCTTTTCCAGCACCGCCGTGATGAGGATGATCCTGTTGTAGTCGAAGCCGTCGGACATGCGGCGCGGGTTGCTGTAGCTGGTGGACGTCACCAGCGCCTGCACTTCGAAAAGGACCACGCGGCTCCCCTCGATGGCGGCCGAGACGGCGCTGCCGGGGGCGCTCGTGGCGCCGGTGTTGAGGAAGACCCCGTTGCGGTCGCGGACCTCTTCCAGGCCGCGCGCCGTCATGCGGAAGAGGCCTATCTCGTTCACGGAGCCGTAGCGGTTCTTGAAGCAGCGGAGCACCCGGTAGTCCCGGGAAAAATCGCCCTCGAAATAGAGGACGGTATCGACCATGTGCTCCAGCATCTTGGGCCCCGCGATGAGGCCGTCCTTCGTGATGTGGCCGATAAGGATCACCGGCACTGAAGAATTCTTCGCCGCGCCAATGAGCAGCGCCGCCGATTCGCGTATCTGCGCCGGGGAGCCCGCCGCGCCCGGCAGTCCCGGCGAGCGGAGCGTCTGGATGGAGTCGACGATGGCGCAGCCGGGCTTCTTTTCCCCGATGAGCGCGGCTATCTCCGCGGCGTCCGTGGCGGCGCATATCTCGATGTTCGCCGTGCGCGCCCGGACCCTCTCGGCCCGGAGGCGGATCTGCGGCGGAGACTCCTCGCCGGAGACGTAGAGGCACTTCAGGGAGCCGGCGACCTGGAGCGCCAGCGTCGACTTGCCGATGCCGGGCTCGCCGCCGACGAGGATGACGCTGCCGGGAACCAGCCCCCCTCCGCAGGCCAGGTCGAACTCCGCGATGCCGGTGGACACCCGGGCGTGGGAGTCAAGCTCTATGTCGGAGAGGCGCGTTGCCGCGGCGGGATGGGCTTCCACGCAGGCACGGGGCTCGGACTTCGCCAGCGAGTTCCACTCCCCGCACTCCGGGCACTTGCCGAGCCACTTCGGGAACTCGCCGCCGCAGGCGATGCACGTGAAGGAAGGCCGCTGTTTCGCCATTCAGCGTTTCTGTCTCGGGAAGAAGAGTTTCGACGGGTCCTGGTCCAGCTTGTAGAAGAGGTCCTTCGCGTAGATGGAGGCGTCGCGGATGTTGTTGTAGATGTCCTCGTCGTTGATGAACTTGCCCAGGGAGCCGCGCCCGCTGTCGATCCGGTAGATAATCTTGTTGAGGCTCGCGGTCGTCTCGGAGATCTGGCGGAGCGCTATCGATATGTCCTGCTTGTTTTTCTCCGAGAGCTCGGCCATGTTCCTGGTGAGCTGGTTCAGCTGGTCCATCAGGGTCTGCGACTTCACCGCCATGGAGCCGATCATGTTGCGGACCATGACCACGGAGGTGCGGATATCGCCCTGGTTCTCCGCGGTGATCCTGTTCAGGTTGCCCACGAACTTGTTGGAGTTCTGGAAAATCTCGGCGAGGATCTGGCTCCCGTCCTTCTCCAGGAAGCCCTGGAAGGTGAGCATCATCTGGTCGAAGCTCGGAGGATCGATGCCGTAGACCATGTCGCCTTCGTTGAAAAAATCCTCCACGTCCAGCGACGGGGGGACGAAGACGTTGATATATTTTTCCCCGATCATGCCGGTGGTGAAGATGGCGAACTTGGTCTTCTTGATCAGTTTGAACTTCTTGTCGATCCAGATGTTTACCTCGGTCTTCTCGCCGCTCTGCTTGATGTCCGTCACCTGGCCGATGGAGATGCCGCCGGCGATCTTCACGGGAGCGCCCTTGCGGAGGTCGTTCAGGAAGCCGAAGTAGACCCTGAGGTTGTAGCCGGACCGGGCGATGTTGATCTTCGCCAGGACGCCCACCATCAGTATGAAGATGGTGAAGCTCACGGTGACCACCATGCCCACGCGGGCCTCGTTGCTCAATTTCATTTCCGCCTCCGGGAGATATCATGCACATCCGCGTCCGGAAGTAAATAAAAAAATGGTTGATGGCGCGCCATAATTGTGCGAGAACTCCCGGGCGGCGCGGGGAGGGATATCGGACGATGGAACCGCTGGGAATAATGCTCTACGGCTTCGGGAAGGACCAGGCCACGACGATCCGGGAAGCGCTCGCCGCGGCACTGGGACGCGACGTGACGCTCATCAGCGCCTCGGGTCGCGAGGGCGATACCGTGGAGAGCATCCTCAACGCTGAAGATGCCGAAGTCTTCGAGGAAAGGGAGACGCGCATACTGATGTTCCTGGGATTTGCCCGGGAGGAAATGTCCATGGCCATGGACCGGTTTCCCGCGGACGTCGTCGCCAGGCCGATATTCTGCGGCCTCACGGAAAGCAACGCGGGATGGACGCTGGAGTACCTGCTGGAACATCTCCTCGAAGAACACGCGCGCTGGACCTCCGCGAAGAACACTTCCAGGCCATGAAAGAAAAGATACGAATCGAGGAATTGCGCAAGTCGTTCGGCCCCAAGACGGTGCTCGACGGGTTAAGCTTCAGCGTGTACGAGGGGGAGATCCTCTGCATCCTGGGAAAGAGCGGCACCGGGAAGTCGGTGATACTCAAGCACCTGGTGGGGTTCCTCATTCCGGACGGCGGCAGGATTTTCGTCGACGGGGCGGAGTTCACCGGCGCGGGCGAAAAGGCGCGGGACGAAATCCGCGCGAAATACGGGATTCTCTTCCAGGGCGCCGCCCTCTTCGATTCGATGGACATCTACGACAACGTGGCCTTCGGCCTCCGGAGAAAGAAAATTTCCGAGGAGGAGATAGCCGGCATAGTGCCGGAGATGCTGGAGCGCGTAGGGCTCCGCGGCGTGGAGCGGAAAAAGCCCTCCGAGCTTTCCGGCGGCATGCAGAAGCGGGCGGGCCTGGCGCGGGCCATCGCCATGCGCCCGGAGATAATGCTCTACGACGAGCCCACCACGGGCGTCGATCCCATCACCGCGGGCGCCGTCGACAGGCTGATCCTGAAAATGCGCGCGGACTTCGGCATCACCTCCGTGGTGGTGACCCACGATATCAACTCCGCGTACCGCGTAGCCGACAGGATCGTGATGCTCCTGGACGGGAAGGTGCTCATGGAGGGCTCACCGGACCTGTTCAGGTACACGGACGAGCCCCGCGTGCGCCAGTTCGTCGAGGGGCGCGCTGCGGGCCCCGTAACAATAGCGTGAGCGCGGGCGCACAGGAAAATAACTTGCAATTATTCACCAGGCACGGCTACAAGAGGCAATTCGCAGGCGATGCCGCGCGTGACAGGAGAATGACATGGCTGATGCAGCTTTAAACGCCAACGGGTGCACGGGCGCGCAGACCGCGATAATGAACGCCGACCTGGGCCTCTTCAACCAGCTTTTACAGATGGTGGACGGCGACTGGTCGGACTCCATCCGGGGTATCTGCAGGCACATTCACGGCAACTTCGACGCCATGGGGGTGTCCCTCACCGTCTACGACCGTCACTACCGCGAATTCATCTACCTCGACTACTCGGTGGACCAGGAGGTCCTCCATTCCCTGGAGGGGATCGGCATCACCATGACCCATGACCTGGCGGCCGATATCATCCGGAAAACCTACGCGGCGTACCCGGACATACTCGAAGAAAAGATTTTCCTGAACGGAGAGCTCCGCGGCCTGCTGATGAACTACTTCGGCGACGATACGCGGCGCGTCGAAAGCGTGACCGGCACGATAGGCCTGAAGGCCATCGCCTCCTTCCCCGTCATCGAGTCGAACAGGCGCTTCCGCTGCATCTTCCACGTCTTCGCGGACCGCGAGGTGGACGAGCGGGACAGGGCCCTGCTGGAACAGTACATCCCCCAGCTCGACGTGGCGCTGGAAATCGTCTTCCTGGTGCGGGAGCTTTTCATCAAGGCGACGCACGACGGGCTCACCCGGCTCCTGAACCACAAGCAGGGGGAAATGCTTCTGAAGGCGGAGATGGAGCGCGTGAAGCGGAACAGGCAGCCCCTCACCGTGGTGATGATGGACCTGGACCACTTCAAGGCGGTGAACGATAGGTTCGGCCACCGCGCGGGCGATACCGTGCTGGAGGCAATGGGATCCATCCTCACGAAGGGATTACGGAAGTGCGATATCATCTCGCGCTTCGGTGGGGAGGAATTCCTCCTGTGCCTGGCCGATACGGACCTTGCCGGGGCGCTGGAAGTGACCCGCAGGCTCAAGGACACCATCCAGCGCAACGAATTCACCCAGGGCGATGAAAAGTTCGGCGTGACCGTGAGCATGGGTGTCGTCCAGTTCGACGCGGCGCGCCATGCCGGTATCGACACCATCATCGGAGAGGCCGATGAGAAGCTGTATCATGCGAAAAACGCCGGGCGAAACAGAATCGTGTATTGAGGAGGATAACATGCGAAAGACAACAGTGTGTGTCATGATGGCGGTCCTGCTCTCCGCCTTCGCGGGATGCAATACCGTCAAGGGATGGCTGACCGGCGAGGGCAGCTGGGAAACCAAGAAGCTTTCCGACGGGGCCAACTACGAAGGCTGGTGGAAGGACGGCAAGCCGTTCCGCGAGGGGACCGCGGTCTACCCGAACGGCAATACCTACAAGGGCGAATGGGCGGAGGGCAAGATGCACGGCACCGGCGTCTTCACCTTCGCCAGCGGCGCCAGGTACGAGGGCGAGTTTAAAAACAATTTGAAAAACGGCATTGGCAAGTACACTTTCGCCAACGGCAGCCGGTTCGAGGGCAAGTTCGTGGACGATAAAATGGGAGACGAGGGGACCCTGGCGATGCCGAACGGCGACAGGTACACAGGCCAGTTTAAAAACGGGATCGTCGAGGGGAGGGGGATATTCACCTACGCCGACGGCAGGAAGTACGAGGGTATGATGAAGAACGGCAGGTACCACGGCGAGGGAGTCTACACGTCGCCCGCCGGCGATAAATACACTGGGCCTTTCGTGGACGGGCTCCAGGAGGGAAGGGGCGTGTTCAATTTCCCCAATGGCGAGAAGTATGAGGGAGACTTCGTGAAAGGCCAGATGCACGGCAGCGGCGCCTACTATTACAAGGACGGGAGCGTGCGGCGCGGGAAATGGATCAACGGGATCGCCGTATCTAAATGAGAAACAGGCTTTTTAAACTGTCGCCGATACAGACGGTACTGTTGAGCTTCGTATCGCTCATCATCGCCGGCGCGGTGCTGCTGAAGCTGCCCTTCTCCACCACGGGGGAGGGCATTTCGTTTGTAGATTCGCTCTTCACCTCGACCTCGGCGGTTTGCGTGACGGGCCTCGTGGTGAAGGACACGGCGAAGGATTTCACGCTCTTCGGCAAGACCATCATCGCGCTCCTCATCCAGTTCGGCGGCCTGGGTATCATGACCTTTTCCCTGGCGATGGCCGCCATGTTCAAGGACAGCCTCTCCATAAAATGGCGCTTCACTTTCGCCGACATGTACAGCGACATCAGAAAGATCCCGGTGAGGAACCTCGTGGGCAGGATCGTGCTCTACACGTTTTTCTTCGAGGCGATTATCGCCCTGGTCCTTCTCCTGCAGTTCGCGCGGGATTTCCCCTTTCCGCAGGCCCTTGGGCATTCGGTGTTCCACTCCGTCTCCGCGTTCTGCAATGCGGGCTTCTCGACCTTCCCCGACAGCATGGTGTCGTACCGTGGTAACGCGATCGTGAACACAGGAATCATGCTCGCCATACTCATGGGCGGGCTTGGGTTCCTGGTTATCCACGAGCTGCGCCGGCAGTTCGCCACGAGTTTCAACAGGCGCTTCTTCTCCGGGCTTTCCCATCACACGCGCCTGGTCCTGGTGATGACCGCCATCCTCGTCTTTGGGGGCGCGCTGATCATCTTCATGCTGGAGTTCGGCTTCTCCATGAGGGACTATTCCGCGGGCGAAACATTGCTCGCCTCCCTCTTCCAGTCGGTCACCTGCCGCACGGCTGGTTTCAACTCGATGGACATAGGGGCCCTGCGGCAGAGCACTCAGTTCTTTATGATGGTGCTCATGTTCATCGGCGGCTCGCCGGGCTCCATAGCCGGCGGGGTCAAGACCACCACCATCGCGGTCGCGATGATCATGCTCTACGCGAAGTTCAAGGGACGAAACCAGCCCTTGGTCTGGCACAGGGCGATCGATGGCGATACCGTGGACAGGAGCACCACTCTTATCATCCTCTCCCTGATGTTCGTCCTGCTCGCGACCTTCCTCGTGATGGTGATCGACAACTTTGGCCTGAGGGAAAGCTTTCTGTCGTCTCTATTCGAAGTGGTGTCGGCATTCGGCACGGTGGGGCTCTCGATGGGGGCCACCGCGAAGCTCACAATTGGGGGGAAGCTGCTCATATGCCTGGTGATGTACGTGGGGCGGCTGGGGCCGCTGACGCTGATAATGGCGTTGACTGCGAAAAAGAAGGACGTGAGCGTTCAATATCCCGAAGAACATATCATGATAGGTTAACGTATGAAAAAATTCGTCGCTATCGGTCTTGGTAATTTCGGTCTTACACTGGCAAAATCGCTCGTGGAAAACGGATGCGAAGTCCTTGGGGTCGACGCCTCCCGGGACACGGTGAACCAGGCGAAGGAGTTCCTCACGCACGCGATCATAGGCGACGCGTCGAAGCGGGAGGTCCTGGCGGCGCTGTCCCTCAAGGACTTCGACGGAGCCGTCGTAAGCATAGGGCAGGAAATGGCGCCGAGCATCCTCATCTCCCTGTACCTGAAAGAGATCGGCGTGAAGCGCGTCATCGTGCGCGCCATCTCGGATGACCATGGCAAGATTCTCAGCCAGATCGGCGTGACCGACGTGATATTTCCCGAAAGGGACATGGCGGTGAAACTCGCGGGGAAGCTCGCCCTGAAGAACGCCGTGGACTACCTTCCCCTGGGAGAGGACATCGGCATTGTGGAAGTGGTGCCTCCGGGTGAGTTCCTGGGGAAGAGCCTCAAGGAGCTGAAGATAACCTCCAGGTTCAACTGCCAGGTCATCGGCCTCAAGTCCATCGCGGAGGGAGACGCCGCCGGCGCACTCGAACGGGAGGCGACGACGAAGTTCACGCCGTCCGCAGACGACATCATCACGGAAAGTACGATGATGATACTAATCGGAAAGCTTGGCGATATAGAGAGGATACAGGCGCTGTCGAAACGCTGACGGCGCCTATTTTTTCCGGCCCGGCGACATGTGCGAAGTGATCCAGGCGCTTATCGTCTTCAGCACTTTCTTTCTGTCCTCGATCCGCTCGTTCATCGTTTCGTGAAAGAGCCCCTCCCAGGTGAAGATCTTCTTGTCCCGGGAGCTCGCGTTCTCGAACACTATCCGGCTCGATTCGGGGCTCACCATCCTGTCCGCGGTGCCATGAATCACCAGTAGGGGCATCTCGATTTCCGCGGGCCTGGCGAGGCAGAACTCCGCGGTGTCGAGGTACTCGGTGTACCAGCGCGCGGAGACCATGTCGTGCACTAGCGGGTCGTCGCGGTAGGCCTGGACCACGTCGGGGTCGCTCGATATGTCCGCGGGGTCCAGCTCATTGTTCATGGCGAGCCCCGGGGCGATTACCGAAAAAATCCTGCCCAGCGACTTCTTCCATCCGGGGACCGCGACCGCGGGAACGAGCGCGGGCGCCGAGAGGATGAGTCCCTTCAGGTCCTCCGGGTACTCGAGGGCGTACCGCATGGCGATAAGTCCTCCCATGCTGTGGCCCAGGAGTATGACGGGAAGTCCCGGGTTCTCTGTTTTCACCAGGGTATCCACGAGCTTTTTCAGGTCGTCCACGTACTTCATGTAACGGTCCACGTGTCCGCGCTTGCCGCCGGACTTTCCGTGGCCCCGGTGGTCCAGTGCGTAGAACGATATCCCGGCGCCGGCGAGGGCGTTCATGATGTTGCTGTAGCGGTCGGAGTGCTCTCCCAGCCCGTGGGAGATGACGACGACGCCCTTCGGTTTCTGCGCCTGCCAGCTCTGATAGAAAATCCTCACCATGTCATCGGCGAGAAATACTCCCATGGAGTGCGCGTATCTTTTCATCTGCGGTCTCCTGCGGTATCGGCGAGCCTGCCGTACATAACTGACCAGTCCGGATATGCTCGAACGGGGTAGTTAAAATGCAAGCAGAAAAAAACGTGTGGCCGATACCGGCGTTCCGTTAGAGGAACTTCATCGAGAGGTCGAAAGCCTTCACTGAATGCGTGAGCGATCCCATGGATATGTACGATATGCCGAGTCCCCGGAGCGAGGCGAGCCGTTCCTCGGTGACGTTGCCCGACACCTCCGTCTCCGCGCGGGCCCCGATGAGCTCCACCGCGCGCGCCATTTCCCCGGCGTCCATGTTGTCCAGCATGACGATCCCCGCGCCCGCCTCCAGGGCGTCGCGGACCTCGTCGAGGTTCGTCGCCTCGACCTCAATTTTGTACTTGCTCCCGTGAACGCGCCGCACCCTGGCAACGGCCTCGCGTATGCCGCCTGCGGCCCTGATGTGGTTGTCCTTGATCATCACCATGTCGTGGAGGCCGAAGCGGTGGTTGGTGCCGCCGCCGGTCCGCACCGCGTACTTGTCGAGAACGCGCATCCCCGGCGCGGTCTTCCGCGTGTCCAGGAGCCGGATGCCGGTTCCCTCGAGGAGACGGCAGGCGCGGCTGACGGCGGTGGCGATGCCGCACATCCTCTGGAGGAAGTTCAGCACGGTGCGTTCGCCAGTGAGGATGGCGGAGACGGGTCCGCTAAGCTCCAGGACGGTATCACCCGGCCGGACGGCCGAGCCGTCGTCGGCCGAGAACTTGATCGCCACCGACGGATTGAGTTCGCCGTAGACCAGCGCGGGAATGCCGCCGGCGCAGAAGACCCCTTCCTCCTTCGCGACGACCCTCGCGCTCCCCGGCTCCGTGCCGTTGAATATCGCCCCCGTGGTGATGTCCCCGGCGCCGATGTCCTCGCGGAGAGCGAGGAGGATGAGGTCGATAACGTCAGCTTTTCTTATCATGGGTGAGGTATGTGAAACAGAACGGCAACGGTCAAATAAAATTGCCCGAGCCGGCGCCTTTTTTTCTTGAAAATAATGATCTTTATGGGATGATCAGAAGGCCGCTCGCCGGTTGAGCGGGCGCGCGCGGGGTAACCATGGCGGAAGACAGAGACGCGAAAAAAATTGAGAGAAGGGCAAAATCGCTCCTGCTCGGGAAGGACATCCCCGCGGCGAAGAGGGAACTGGTGCGTTCCCTCATGCAGAACAGGTCCATATCGGACGAAGAGCGCTACAGGGCCATCATCGAGCTCATCCAGTCGTGCCCCGACAAGCCCGTGGAGGGCCCGCGGGTCACCAGCATCGAGATCCGGGACGAGAGAAAGAAAAAATCCCCGGCGGACGCGGTCCCGGAGGCGAAAATCATCCCCCCCACTGCGGAGCCGTCGACCTCGGGAGTGTATCTCGACGACATCATCCGGAAATACAGGAAGCTGAAGATCTTCCGCAAGCGGTACCTCGCGCATTCAACGAACAGGCTGGGCATCGCGTTCAGGAAGCGGCTCATCCCCACGAAAAAGCTCCTGGCCGTGCTGAGGGAGATAGGCCCGTTCCAGGAGAAGGTCTTCGCCTCCCTGGAGACCGTGCTCATCGAGCTCCTGAAAGACCCGACCTTCGACGATCCCGCGGGCTTCAACTACCTGGCGGCGCTGAGGCGCCATTTCGGCACGGTGCCGCTTTCCAGGTACCAGTTCGACGGCGTGAAGTGGATGGAGCGCCGGGATTTCGAGGAGGAGCTGCGCGAGTACACCACCGGATATCTTTCTTATCACCTCCTGGCCTCGGGTATCAAGGAGAACCTTCTCCAGACCGTGGAGAAAAAGCTCCGGGAACTTGAGGGATTCCGCGGTGAATCGGCGGGACGGAACGATGCCGACGGGGGAAAGCGAGGCTTTCCGGCGGAAAAGAAAGTGCACGACTTCATGATGGACCTGAGATCGTTCATCACCGGGGGACACGCGCAGGACAGCGCCCTGTCACGGCGCCTGGAGAACAGGTGCGGATTGAAATCGCTCGGGGCGCTGCTCCTCGCGATGAACGAGGCGCTGGTCTTCCACCGGGAGATCCGCATGGAGGACCTGGCGAGCTATTACCGGGCGGCGCCCCCGTCGGTGAGCGACGAGTCGTACAGCTTCAGCGCGGACGTTCTGAAAAAATTCGGCAAGGACGACGAGGCGAGGAAGAACAGGAAGATAGATGCGCTCAAGGAGGAACTCGGGTTCTTCGAGGAGATCTATCTGTACCTGAAGTTCGAGTCGTTCGGCCAGAACCTGCTGATGAAGTGTTTCGACGACCAGTGGCGTCTCGTGGACAAGAGGCGCGGCGATTCCGCGGAGGTGTTCAAGAACGACTTTTTCTCCTTCATCGACGGGCTCATCAACTATTTCAACAATTCACTGCTGTACTTTCTGAACGGCACCGTTATCAACCTGGACGACGGGAGCGGCGATCCCTTCGAGGGGAGGATCTTCGCCGAGAGCTTTTTCGAGAGGGAGATCCGCGCCCTGGAGGCTATCGTCCAGGAGTTCTACTACCTGAGGACCAACAATCCCAACCTGGTGGTGTCACACGACGAGCTGCAGAGGATTTTCAAGGGGCAGCTGAAGTCGATGAGCAACATCGGCGCGATACTCAAGAAAACCGGCGGTGTGTTTTACCAGCTCGGCCGGGGCGTCCACCGCGTGCTCCGGGAACACAGAAAATGGGTCCTCATCGGGAAACCGGTTTCCGGCGCCGCCGCCCCGCTGGTGCCCCTGGACGGCTCCGCGCGGGAATCGCTGAATGAAAATTCGGGGCGCCCGGTCCCTTTCGGCGGCTGCAGGCTCGTATCCGCAGGCAGCAAGGCCGTCCTGGCGAGAACGCTTGCCGGGCTCCCGGTCATCAACGATGATTTTAACGACGGCATACTCATTATTGTTGTTGCATTCTGCTACCAGCTCGCCCATGAATGCGGGGACGAGAACATCCAGGGAGATCTGGAAAACCGCAAGAGCATCTTGAGCACGTTAAGGGAACTGGCGAACAACTGATGGCGAAGTTTCTATCAATGGCGCTGGCCGCCGCGCTGGCAGGCGCGTGGATCCATACCGGCATGGCGGAGCCGCTCCCTTCCCGCGGAAGGATAGGTGTGGTGCGGAGCCAGTTCGACCAGGTGGAGCGCATACTGGACAGGTACCGCGTGCCCCACACCCTCCTGAACTACGCGGACCTGGAAAAAGCCGAGACCTTCGGGAACTACGACACGATATTTTTCCCCTGCGGAATGAGCAAGCCGATAGAGGCGAACATCGACGTGACGGCCCGCGGCTTTTACGTGCACAAAGTCCTCCTGAAAAAGGACTCGCCGAAAATCGACAAGCAGAAACTGTACGATAACATCAGCGAGTTCATCCGTAAGGGCGGCTCCGGCTATTTTTCCGATTTCTCCTACGATGTGGTACAGGGCGCCTTCTCGTGCTTCGATTTCCATCACGACTTCCCCAACCTCGGAATGCCCGGCACATACAGGGTGGACCTGGACGGGGAGCTCTCCCGGTTTACCGGGAAAAAGTCAATCGACATGCTCATGCCGCACTCCGGATGGGTCCTCCTCAAATCGGTGAGCGGCGCGGAGGTCCTCGCGGAGGGCACCGTGGAGACGCCACGGGGGGGCATGAAGGGTCCCCTGGTGATGCTCATGAAGCGCGGCGACGGAGAGCTCATTTACTCGAGCTATCATTCGGACAATCCACTCGACGAGACCATGCGCTTTTCCATCTTCCGCCTGTCGATGAAATGGCTCCTGAAAAGGTACGACGCGGAGATACGCAAGTGGAACCAGACTGTCACGGGCGAGGTTTTCGACTCCCTTCTGCCCGGCGAATGGGCGCGGAGCTACAGGCTCACCCTGGGCAGGGGGCGGAACACGCTCTACTTTTATGCGGAAAAGGGCGTTTTTCAGGTTGACCTCTTCGACAGGGACATGAATCTGGTAATCTCCAGGGATGCCGGCGGCAGCGATTTCACAGTGGGCGTGCGTGCCCCCCACGACGGCGAATACACGCTGGCGGTGTACGGCTCCGGCAATTCATACTACAATCCCTATTCGGTCGTATCGGCCTCCGGGTGGCGGCTCATCCCCTACGTGACGGCGGCGAGGGTGATGTTGATCCTGGCGGCGGTGTTCGCGGTGGCGGTGGCGGTGACCGCGTTCCAGATGTCCCACCCGAAAAAAATAGGCGGACGAATCAGGCGGTAGCGGCAGATGGGCAGAATCATATCCGTATCCAACCAGAAAGGCGGGGTTGGCAAAACCACCACGACCATCAACATAGCGGCGTTCCTTGCGGAAAAAGGGAAGCGAGTCCTCATCGTCGACATCGATCCCCAGGCGAACTCGGGGTACGGCCTGGGCGTCAACGTCGAGGAGACGGAGTCCACGGTGTATGAGGTGCTCATCGGAGAGATACCAGTGAGGGAGGCTGTCTACCGGACGAATATCGAGAACCTCTTCATCGTGCCATCGAACATCCACCTCTCGGGCGCGCAGGTGGACCTTCTGGACACGGAGCACAAGGAGTTCATCCTCCGCAACGCCCTGAAGCCGCTGAAGGACGAATACGATTTTATCTTCATCGACTGCCCTCCCTCGCTGGGCATACTCACGCTGAACAGCCTGGTCGCCGCCGACACTGTGCTCATCCCGCTCCAGTGCGAGTACTACGCCCTGGAGGGCCTGAGCCAGCTATTGAAAATCATTTCCATGGTGCAGGAGAACCTCAACCGGAACCTCCGCATCGAGGGCGTGGTCCTCACCATGTACGATTCCCGGACGAACCTTTCGCAGCAGGTGGTATCGGACATCCGGGAGTTCTTCAAGGAGAAGGTGTTCAACACCATCATCCCCCGGAACGTGAAGCTTTCTGAGGCGCCGTCCTTCGGGAAGCCCATCGGCCTGTACGACAGGCACTGCGTCGGCAGCGAGACGTACGAAAAACTCGCCCTAGAGGTGTTGAGAAATGTCCAGTAAGAAGAGGGTCCTCGGCAAGGGCCTGAGCGCGATAATCACCGAATCGGCGAGGCCGGTCGACGACATGGAGCGCGGCATCGCCGGCGACGCGGCCAGAATAGTGGAACTGGACGTGGCGGGCATCAGGCCGAATCCAGAGCAGCCGCGGACGCATTTCGTCGAGGAGGAGATCGCCGGGCTCGCGGAGTCGATAAAGTCGGCGGGGCTCCTGCAGCCGATCATCGTGCGGAAGTCGGGCGGAAACTATTTCGTGGTCGCCGGGGAGCGCCGCCTCCGGGCGTCCAAGCTCGCCGGGATGAAGCGCATCAAGGCGATCATCATGGAGACCAGCGAGGAGGAGAACCTCACCTTCGCGCTCATTGAGAACGTCCAGCGCACCGGACTTGACCCCATCGAGGAGGCGAAGGCCTACCGCGTGCTCATCAACCGCTTCAAACTGAAGCAGCAGGACGTGGCGCAGAAGGTGGGGAAGGACCGCGCGACGATCGCGAACCTGATACGGATACTCTCGCTGCCCGAACTCATCCAGGAGGGGATTTCCGCGGGGAAGATAAGCGCGGGACACGCCAAGGCGCTGCTCGCGGTCCCCGAGCACAAACAGGTGGACGTCTACAACGAGACCGTGAAGAAGGGGCTCTCGGTGCGCGCGGTGGAGGGCATCGCCGAATCGTACACGAAGGCGGGGCAGGGCAAGAAGTCGCGCGACAAGAACCCGCATATAAGGAAGATGGAGGAGATGCTCGTCTCCGTCCTGGGCACCAAGGTGGAGATAAAGCATTCGGGCGGGCGCGGTAAGATCGAGATCAACTACTACTCGCTCGACGACTTCGACCGCATCATCGAGCTGATAAAAAAATAAAAAAAGCCCCCGCCGGAAAAAGAAAAACCCACCCTGCAACAGGATGGGTTTTTTTCCGGCATGTTCGCGTGGCGCTCTAATCGCCCTCGAGCTCCGATTCGATTACCTTGAAATTATTCTCCCTCATCACCTTTTCCTTCCACTCGTTCATGATGGAGGACTGCTTCTTCACGGTGAGCATCTTCTCGATGCGTTCCCGCGCCTGCGCGTAGGGCTGGGGCACCTTCTGGTTCTTCCCGCCCACCTTCGAGACGGTGTAGTAGCGCTTGTCCTTGTTCTGGGTGTACTCGTCGCGTATCTCCGCATCGGTGATCTTGATGGAGGAGGTGCTCAACTGGCGCATGTACTCCCGGGCCAGCAGCGACTCCTTGCGGAGCTCCACGTTCTTGATGTACTCGGGATCGTTCACGATCCCCTTCTGCTGGGCGACTCTGTTGAGCAGGACGTAGCGGAGCATGCTGTCGGCAAGCCGCTTTTTCTGCTCATCGTTGATCTTGTTTTTCTGCGGGGCGTCCTTGTAGATGCGCTTGGTGATGAGATCGATCCTCGCGTCCAGATCCGCCACCGTGTAGGTGGTGTCGGCGACCTTGAAGAGGACCGCCTTCTTGTCCCTGCTGGCCACGTTCTCGAGGCTCACCGTCACGTCCGGCGCCGCTTTGAGTCCCGCGAGGAAATTTTCCCCGGAGTCGCGGACCAGCCTGTTCTTCAGGCGCGTCGCCTGCACCTTGTTGCCGATGACGTCTTCTATGTTATCGGGTGTGAGCTTGGTGATGTCCTCGACCTTGACGATGACCACGGAGTTCTGGAGGCGGATGGGCTCCCTGGAGTACTCGCCCTCCTTGAGTGAGAATGCCGCCTTGGCAAGCTCGGGCTGGACCATCTGCTTGATGATGTAGCCGGCATCGCCGCCCTTGTTTTTCGTGAAATCCTGGGAATGCTTCTTCGCCAGGTCTTCGAAATCGCCGCCCGCGTTGAGCTTGCCAATGATCTCGTTTGCCTGGGCCGTCGCCTTGGCGAACTCGGCTTCGAGGGCGGCGCCCTCCAGGTTGACGCGCTTGTTGTTCACCATGTTGAAGTTCTTCACGTTCAGGACTATCTGGCGGAGCTTGACCGCGGGCTCCTCGAAGGTGGACTTGTCCTGGACTTCCTTCTTGAACACTATGGAAATGAGCTGCGATTCCGTGGCGATATCGGCCATTGTCTTGAAGTCCTCGGACTTGTCGAAGCCCGCCTTGCGCGCCTCGTCGGCCGCGAGCTTCCACTGAACCATCGTGGTGAGCTTGCTCACCTGCTGTTTCTTCTTCTTGAGGACCGCGTCCTTGCTGATATGGTGGGCGTCCAGCCAGGTGTGGAATTCGCCACGGGTGACTTGACCGTTATTGTATGTCGCCAGCACGTCGCTGTCGCGTTTGCAGCCGATCCAGACAACAGATAGGGCGGCGACCAGTATGATGACTTTTTTCATTGTGCGTATCTCCTGACAGGTGAAAGTATGCGTCCCGCAGGCGGCGGGGTTGAACAGCAAAGCATTCATATCTCAAATAAGCGGGGCGTTGTCAATATTATTTTTGGACACAATTTGGGGGCTTTGTTACGCGGAAAAGGCACGTAACACGGCCTGGATCCGCGGTCGGGTATCGTCCCGGCACGGCGCTTCAGTTATCGATTTTGAGGAATAGAAATTGACTTTCGGCGATGCCGGAATATACTATCATACCGGTTTTGCATATAGCATGTAGTCATTCCCGCGAATGCGGGAATCTCATCGGGCAGGGGAGAAGATTCCGGCACTGCGCTTCGGCCGGAATGACACCATGTACAGGAACCGGGTCTATCAGGATATCCAATCTGTTTAATGATACAATGATCAAGAGCGGATTGACACTGTGGGGTGCGGGGCGGGCGGTACTCGCCGCGATCGGCGCAGTAGCGCTGGTTGCGGTCGCCTGTTCGCGCCCGGGTCCCCGTACGGCGCCGCCCGCAGCGGTGAAGGGGGTGATCGACCTGCGCGCGTGGGATTTCGCGCGGGACGGCATTGTAGACCTGTCCGGTCAGTGGGAATTCCACTGGCAGGAGTTTGTCGATCCTGCGGCCGGGGGGAAGGGGAAAGAAGGGACGACCAGCTACATCCGTGTTCCCTCATCGTGGAATGATAGAGGCCGTTATCCGTCACGGGGATACGCGACCTACCGGTTGAAGGTGCTCCTTCCCCGCGCGGGAGAATCACTGGGCCTGAAGTTCCTTGATATGGGGACGGCGTACAGGGTCCATGTCGACGGGATGCCGGTGCACCACGCGGGAATCCCGGGCATATCGGCCGGTTCAGCGGTCCCGCGTTACTCGCCGGGGATAGCGGTGTTCCAGCCGGCATCGGACATTCTCGACATAGTGATCCACGTCTCGAACTTCCATCACAGGAAGGGCGGCGCGTGGGACATTATCACGCTGGGAAGCGCCGGGTCTGTCATCGGGGCGAGGGAGTGGAGCCTGGCATGGGAGGTGTTCCTCTTCGGCAGCCTCCTGATAATGGGGCTGTATCACCTCAGCCTCTTCATCCTCAGGAAGCAGGACCGCTCGTCGCTCTACTTCGGTATCATCTGCGTCATCATCTCGCTGTACACGGTCGCCACGGGCGAGCGTTTCATCATGCGTATCGTCCCGGGCCTCTCCTGGGACATACTTTTCAGGATCCAGGTGTTCTCGGTCTACGCCACGGTGACGGCTTTCGGCCTTTTCCTTCATTCGCTCTTCCCGGCCGACCTTTCGCGCCACGTGCTCCGCGCCCTGGCCGTCATCGGGGTGCTCTTCTGCTGCGCGGCGCTCTTCCTGCCGGGGAGCGTGAATGTCAACCTTATCAACTATTTCCAGGTGATAACGCTGGCTGTCTGCCTCTACGCCCTTGTGGTGCTGTTCATCGCGCTCGCGAGAAAAAGGGAGGACGCGGGCATATTCCTGATGAGCTTCTTCTTCATTTTTTCCGCCGCGATCAACGATGTCCTTCATGACAACGAGATCGTCAGGACAGCGTTTTTCCTCCCCGCGGCCCTTCTGATGTTCGTCTTCTCGCACTCGTTCATCCTGTCGCGAAGGTTCTCGCGGGCCTACACGACCATTGAGAAACAGTCGAAGGAAATCAGCGAGATGCGGTATTATCTCCAGAACATCATCGACTCCATGCCGTCGATCCTCGTGGGCGTGGACACGCGCGGCATGATCACGCAGTGGAACATCAGGGCGGGCGATTCGACGGGGCTGAAGAAACACCAGGCCGAGGGCAAACCCATAGGCGAGGTGTTCCCCCTTCTGGAAAAGCACATGGACAGGGTGCGCGCTGCGATCCGCGAGCGCAGGCCCCAGTCGACGGAGCGCGTGATCCACATGGAACACGGGGAGGCGCGCTATTCCGACGTGATGGTCTACCCGCTGATCGCCAACGGCGTGGAGGGCGCGGTCATCCGGATCGACGACGTGACGAGCCGCGTGCGGATAGAGGAGATGATGGTCCAGACGGAGAAGATGATGTCCGTGGGCGGGCTGGCCGCCGGGATGGCGCACGAGATCAACAACCCGCTGGGCGCGATGCTGATGGCGGCGCAGAACATGGCGCGCCGCGTGTCGCCGGACCTCGCGAAGAACGCCGAGGTCGCCGCGGAGTGCGGTACCGACATCGAGAAGATCGGGCTCTACATGGAGAAGCGGGGCCTGGTGAAGATGATGGAGGAGATCGCCACGATGGGCCAGCGCGCGGCGAGGATCGTCTCCAACATGCTCACCTTCAGCAGGAAGAGCGGGGCGTCACTGCAGCATGAGAACATCGCGGAGATCGTGGACAGGGCGCTGGAGCTCGCCGCGAATGACTACGACCTGAAAAAACACTTCGACTTCCGGCACATGAATATCGTCCGCGACTACGGGGGCGACGTGCCGCAGGTCCCCTGCGTCGCCACCGAGATTGAGCAGGTGGTCCTCAACCTGGTGAAGAACGCCGCCCACGCGATGTTCGACGCCGGGACGGAGGCGCCCCGCATCACGGTGCGGATACGCAATGCCGGCGACTACGTCCACCTGGAGGTGGAGGACAACGGACCGGGCATGGACGCGGAGACGAGCCGCCGCGCCTTCGAGCCGTTCTTCACCACGAAGGCGGCCGGCGTGGGCACGGGGCTGGGGCTCTCGGTTTCGTACTTCATCGTCACCAAGAACCACGGCGGGACCATGATGGTGGAGTCGTCGCCCGGCGCCGGGGCGAGGTTCATCGTCAACCTGCCTGCGGGGTGAGGCGCAAGAGAGCTATTTGAAATACCGTTTCATGAATTCCGCGGGAGTCACTATTCTTTTGTCTTTAATTCCCGCAAAATGCTTCGTGTTGCCCGTTACCAGGAAGTCCGATCCGGAGGACTCCAGCACTTCGTAAAACATCGCGTCATCGGGATCGACTGCCGTTGCCTTAAGCGGCTTCGCGTCGACGCGGATACCTGCTTCCTCGAGAAAATCGATCACCGTGTCGACATCATCGCTGTCAAGGTGGAACTTGTCCCTTTTCAGGACGCTCCGGTATTCCCCGATTATACGGTCGTCATAACAGAGAGTGACTTCCTCATTGAGAACGAGGTTCAGAATATCGGCGGGGATGCCGCGCGGATTGAGCAATGCCGCGACGAGCACGTTCGTATCCAGGACGACCTTCATCTGCCCTTGCGGTGGGAACGGACTTCGCCGTCGATCTCATCCATGGAGAGGCGGTCCGTACCTGACGCGGAGGCGCTTTTCCTGATTGAACGGAGCGCTTCCCCGGCCCGGGCCCTCCTGCTCGCGCGAAGGGCATCCTCCAGGTTTTCATCGGAAAGAGGCGTGAGGAGCGCTATGGGCTTGCCGTTGTTGGTGATCACGAGCTCGCTTTCCTTGCGAAGGTCTTTCCAGATGGTCGCGGGCCGCGTTCGCAGGTCTCGTACGGTTATGAATTTCATGGGGGGCCTCTTTTTCCAAAGATACTCTATTGTCACTCGATTGTCAACAATTAATAATGATAAAATATGCATTGTTATGCATCCAGGATGATTGGACTGGGGGAAACGAGCCGGCGCGCCTTCGAGCCGTTCTTCACCACGAAGGCGCCGGGCGTGGGCACGGGGCTGGGACTCTCGGTGTCGTTCTTCATCATTTCCAGGAATCATGCTCCAGCAGGGAGCTCTTAAAATATTTATTGACTTTTTGTTATAATGACATTATAATAACATTATTATGACATTATGGTGGTGGATATGAATTATTTGAAATTTACAGATTTTCGCAATCGATCCAAAGAATACTTTGATAAAGTCGAACATGGAAGTTCTTTTATAATTATTCGCAAGGGTAAACCAATAGCAAAAATCGTCCCTTTTAATGAATCCTATTCCGGATGGAAAAGAGAAACGATAAAAGTTAAATTAAAAAACTCCGGGAACACGCTTGATTATATCATGCGGGAAAGAGACGAAAAATGAGATTATTCTTCGATACTTCCGCTCTTATAAAAAAATATGTTACCGAAGACGGTTCTGAAAAAGTTGATGCTCTCATGAATAAGGCTGAAAGTATTATCGTTTCCGTAATTACAGCAATAGAAGCACATTTCACTTTCAAACGCTTGTTGATTGAAAATGCCATAGACGAAAGCGATTATCAAACGTTGATAAATGAATTTGAAATTGATTATCCATATTACTCTCATGTTGTTTTTGATGAATTAATATCCTCAAACGCGAAATCCCTTATTGATAAATACCAGCTTAAGACTCTCGATTCTATCCAGCTTGGCACCGCGGTATTATTAAAAGATGAAATTGATTATTTTGTCGTGTGTGACTCGAAGCTTGTTAAAGCGGGAAAGAAGGAAAGGTTGAAAATTATTAATCCTATCGGTTGATGAACGATATTTTGGGTTACTGCCAAGGGGGCTTTGTATGGAGAGGAACCACGGCGGAACGGTGATGGTGGAGTCGTCGCCCGGCGCCGGGGCGAGGTTCATCGTCAACCTGTCGGCGGGGTGAGGCGCAAAGGCGCAGAGGGGTGAATGCGGCACCCCCTCTGCTTTCAAAGAAACTTTATTTCAATGTCCTTGATTTTCCTGAAATCCTGGTCCATCGTTACCAGCGTGAGATTGAAGCACTTGCATAATGTGTACTGATACGAATCGTCGAAATCCAGCGCAATTTTCTTACGGGTATTCGCACACTGTGTGTACTCGCTTTTCGGCAGGGTGAGAATGTTTATCCGTGGAAAAATATCCGAAGTGAACTTGACGAATGATTTTTCCTTTTTGTTACGAAACAGGATTACCCCGATGGAATGAAGGGAGAAGTCGGAGATATTCAATGCGCCGGCATTCTGTTTGAGAAAGCGCTAATATGTTTCTTTCTTATCCTGGTGCAATAGGATTTCAAGGAATACATTCGTGTCGACAAGGAACATCAGCGCCATTCCGAAGCCTTGTGCTGGAGATCAACGGATGAATGTTTCCCCTTCAAACCGGACAGGTCACCTTCCCAGTCGAACTTGAACCCGTTTTTCTTCTTCCCGGAATCGCCGTATTTTATTAGCAAAAAGTCGATGAAGTCATTGATTTCAGAAATCAAATGCTCTGGCAATTTTTCTATTTTTGCATCAATTTTATGGGATTTCATGACAGTACCTGCCGGGTGATTATCAAATTTGTATAAAGATACTTTTTCATGAGCGGGAAGGCAAATCATTTTTATTTCACGACGGGATTTAATCCGCTATTATCATGGTCATTCAATCAACGGGCCAGGCATGGACGCGGAGACGGGCCGCCGCGCCTTCGAGCCGTTCTTCACCACGAAGGCGGCCGGCGTGGGCACGTGGCTGGGGCTCTCGGTGGCGTACTTCATCATCACCAAGAACCACGTGGGGACAATGATGGTGGAGTCCTCCCCCTGCGCCGGGGCGGAGTGCAGCGTCAACCTGCCGGCGGGAGGGTGATGACCGAACGACTGACGATGC
>JAGODF010000017.1 GCA_017998375.1 Spirochaetota bacterium | reverse complement strand
TAAGCAAATTGCCCTTCATCACAGTGATCTCTTGACTATTTGCGAAACCAGGTTTCAACAGTGGAACGTGCCGGCACCGTAAAAGCGTTGTCTTATCGATGCCGACGGTGCGGGCTGCCATCATCCGCACATCTTCGAATCACACAGCCGCACACACAGGAGGTCCGTCATGAAGGAAGTCTTTGTCGTCAGCGCCGCGCGAACGCCGGTGGGAAAACAGAAGGGATATCTCCGCGAATGGATGGCGCCTGAACTGCTGGCGCATTCGCTCAATGCCGTCGTGGACAGGGCGGGGATCGATCCCGCGAAGGTCGATGACGTGATCGCGGGTACGGTCTACCAGGTGGGGGAACAGTCGTTCACGCTCGCGCGCATGGCGATCCTCGCCTCGAAGCTCCCCGAGTCGGTGCCGGGCATCTCGGTGAACCGGCAGTGCGGGAGCAGCCTTTCCGCTATCCAGATGGCCGCCGCGATGATTGCATCGGGCACCATGGACTGCGTCATTGCCGCCGGGTGCGAGATGATGACAAAGTACGGGATGATATCCGATATGAACGGGACGCTCCACAACGGGAAGCCCATGGGCCATCCGTTCGGCAAGTTCTACATCGACAAGTTCGGCATCCCGGACCAGATCGGCTCCGCGCAGAAAATCGCGAACAAGTGGAAGATCACGAAGGAGGAGTGCAACCAGTTCGCCGTGGAGAGCCACAGGAAGGCACACGCCGCGACGCAGGAGGGCCGCTTCAAGAAGGAGATCGTTCCCACGAAGGGACTGGACGCCGAGGGAAAGGAGATCGTCCGCGACACGGACGAACCCATCCGCCCCGAGACGAGCCTGGAGACGCTCGCCGCGCTGAAGATCCTCCCCAACACGGAGTGGATGACCGCGGGCCTCTCGAGCACCATCACCGACGGCTCCTCGGCAATGATGCTGGCGAGCGCGGATTTCGTGAAAAAGGAAAAGCTCACGCCGATCGCGCGGGTCGTCGCCAGCGCCGTCGTCGGCTCCGACCCGGTCCTCATGCTCACCGGCCCCATCTACGCGACGCCGAAGGTGCTCTCGAAGGCGGGACTGAAGATGGACGATATCGACATCTTCGAGATCAACGAGGCGTTCGCGCCCATTCCGCTCGCATGGGCGAAGGAACTGAAGGCCGACATGGCGAAGCTCAACGTGAACGGCGGGGCGCTGGCGCTCGGCCATCCCGTGGGCAACTCCGGATGCCGCCTCTCGGTGACGGCCGTGCACGAGCTGGCGCGCAGGAAGGGGAAGTACGCGCTCGTTGCGATCTGCACCGGCGGGGCCATGGCTCCGGCAACGATCTTCGAAAGGGTGTGATGATATCACCCCCTCCCCGACCCTCCCCCTTCCCAAGGGGGAGGGAGCACCGGTATGAATATCAAATCCAAGGGACAAAATCATGGCAGAAGATACACGCGATTACGGCAACTGCATACTGGAGGTAAAAGAGAACTACGCGGTCCTCACGTTCAACCGGCCGGACAAGTTCAACGCGTTCGACCCGCCGATGTTCAACGACCTCCTGAAAGCGTACCGCGACGCGATAGGCGACACGCGGATACGCGCGCTGGTCTTCACCGGCGCGGGCGAGCACTTCTCCGCCGGCGGCGACGTGGAGAAGGAGATCGATCCGCTGAAGCACAAGAACCCGAAGGAGTTCAAAGCCTACTTCGAGGAGCTGGCCGAGATGTATGTCGCGGTCTACAATTTACAGATACCCACCATCGCCGCGGTGAACGGCTTCGCCCTGGGAGCCGGCATGGAGCTCGCGCTCATCTGCGACATACGCATTGCTGCCGAGAGCGCGCAGATGGGCGAGTTTTTCGTGAAGATGGGGCTTGTGCCCGAGGTGGGCATGTGCCTGCTCCCGAAGATCGTGGGGATGGGGATGGCAAAGCTCCTCTGCTACACCGGCGACTTCGTCAACGCGCAGGAGGCGCTGCGCATCGGCCTCGTGGAGAAGGTGGTGCCGACGGCGGAGCTCCTCCCCCAGGCGGAGAAGCTCGCATCGCGCCTGGCGCGCGGGCCCTATGCGGTGAGCGTCATGAAGAAGGCCATCAACGAGATGGCATGGATGCCGCTCGGCGAAACGGTGAACATGACCATCGGCTACCAGTACGAGGCGGTGAAGTCAGCCGACCACGCCGAGGCGGTGAAGTCGTTCCTGGAAAAGAGGAAGCCGAAATTCACCGGGGAGTGAGGATTGGGGAACAGGCGCGAATTGCAATTCGCGCCTGTTCGATGGTCGGTCATCGCGCGCGTTTTTCCCCCTTCCCGCGCTTCCTCCTTGCGCGCCTGGGCGCGCCGCTCCGATTATCCGCCACGTCGTACCGCCGCTAGGCGCAGCCCGGGCCGACGAGCCCTTCCGCGTGACTGCGCGGTATCCTTACGCCGCCGCGCAGTATCATCGTCCGGTAAAGGTGCCTGATGCGCAGTGTCCTCGCTTCGTCGCTCACGGGATCATCCTCAGCCGGTTATATCTCGAACGAGTAGATGGCTGACACGGTCACGCCGAAGATGCGCTGTTTCATATCCCTGTCATAAATTTCATCGTAGTGGGATTCGATATACTGGTACCTTCCACCCAGCGAAATGCTTACGGGCGCTGAAGAAAAAACATATGTCAGGGCCGCATTGGAGTTGTAGGCATATTCGATGAATTTAATGTCATCAGAATTCTCGCCACCCGTATCCTAGCCCCACAGGTACATTCCCGAAACATTCGCGATAAAAAACAGGTTTTCCCTGAGGGGCGCCACCAGCCCGATGCCGAGACCCGGCCCGAACGATGCGTGTCTCGTCGAACCCACGGTGTAGCCTATGTACTTGAAGCCGGCGAATACCTTGAAGTACCGGCCGAGCCCATATATCAGAGCGGAATCCGAATCGATCCTTTCGATCTCCTCGGGGTTGCCGCTCCCATCGGTGTGTTTGAACTCTCCGTACAGGAAGGCCGATGACAGGCTCAGTTCCTGGGTGAACCTGAGCGCAAGGACCGGACCGTAAAGGAGCGTGGAATCCATTGTGTCCCATCTGCCTGCCGGTTCCTGTATCTGCCACTCGGCGTACCATGCCGCAGCACCCACGCTTACTCCCAGCGCATTGGCGCTCCGTACGGCAGCCAGCACCACGATACACATCATCACCATCACGATAAGCCTTTTCATTCAGGTCTCCTCCACTCTCATGCTGATGGCCCCCGACTTGCCGATTGTATAATCGTACCCGCTCTCCGCCGGTTTTTCAAGCATTAATTGCCTGATGGACCGGACCTTCAATCAATAACTCTTGACGTATCCGGCGAGCTGGTCCAGTTATTGTATCCGGTACCGGCTCACATGCATTCATCAGGATGATGCTTGATGCTCACCGAAGGGATGATTTTGAAAAAAATATACAATATCCACGGCCACAGTGTCATGCCCGACAGAGACCTCGCGGAACTGTACGGCGCGGAGACCCGAACCCTTAACCAGGCGGTTAAGTGGAACAACTCCCGTTTCCCTGATGATTTCATGTTCCAGCTCACACGCGAGGCATTCAGTTTGTTAAGATCACAAATTGCGCTATCAAGTTGGCGCGGAACACGAAAGCCGCCTGTTGCTTTCACGGAGCAGGGCATTGCACGGCATAGGGACAAAGGCAATCACAGAGGCAGAGAGACACGGAGAGATTCAGCGCAAGATTCGTTATCTTTTTTCTCTGCGCCTCTGTGTCTCTGTGGTTAATTAAACTGTGATATTATTCAAACATATACAACAATACTAAGAAAATTTTCATGAACTTCACCCCTGTCGAACAGAAGGTCCTCAACCGCGTCCAGCGCGACATTCCCTTCGTGGAACGCCCCTTTGTGCACATGGCGGACGAAACCGGCCTCACGGAAACGGAATTCATCACGTCAGTGAAGAAGCTGAAGGAAGATTGCGTGATACGCAATATCGCCGGCATCTTCAACACGTCGTCACTGGGATACCGCTCGTGCCTGGCTGCGATATCGGTCGCTGAAGGTGATGCGGAACGCGCCGCAGGCATCATCAGCTCCCACCCGGGCGTGAGCCACAACTACCTGCGCGCACACCGCTTCAACATCTGGTTCACGCTTGCGCTCCCGGCGGAAGAGAGCCTGGACGACGCCGTGCGCGGCCTGGCGGCACGTGCCGGGGCAACGGACCATATCATCCTCCGTACCGTGAAGATGCTCAAGATAGGCGTGCATTTCGCCATGGGGGATGATGATGAAAGCGCAGCGGCGCACGACGGAAGGCGCGGAAGCGCTTCCGCGTTTTCCGGGGGAAGACCCCTCACCATTGGTGAAAAGGAGGCGGTGCGCCTGCTCCAGTGCGATCTTCCCCTTGAAGAACGCGCGTTCCGCGCTATGATTGAACGGGAGAAGGGACGGATCAACGAGACGATGCTGCTGGACATCGGGGATTCGTTCAAGGAGCGGGGGATGATGCGCCGCTACTCCGCGGTGCTCCGCCACCGGAAGGCTGGGTACGGCGCCAACGCTATGACGGCCTGGAAGCCCGGTGTGCTCGGCGAGGCCGATATCGTGCGCATCTTCGGCGCGGTGAAGAGCATCTCGCACCTGTACCTCCGGGAAACGACTCCCGGCAGGTGGGAGCATCCCCTCTTTGCGATGATCCACGCGAAAAGCGATGAAGAGCTTGACGGGATCATCGCGGCATTGCAGAAGGAGTCAGGCATCGGCGACTGTCTGGTGCTCAGGACGCTTCGGGAGTTCAAGAAGGAGAGGGTCCGATACTTTTCGCCGGAATTTGAAAGATGGAAGACGAAGAATGATTGATATAGGGAAACTCTACTGCGGCGGCCAATCCACGGGCGACGGCCTGCGCTACGGCGCGAAGTCCGGGCCGGACTGCCACGGCAACAGGCCCCACGAGGTGCAGGTGCTCGCCTCGGAAAGGCGGCCCATAGTGGTGTGGAGCACCACGCGCACGTGCAACCTGAAATGCGTCCACTGCTACACCGATTCAGCGAACCAGAACTACGCCGGTGAGCTCACCACCGAAGAAGGTTTCGCACTCATCGACGATCTCGCGGCGTTCAGGATACCGTCGCTCCTCTTCTCCGGCGGCGAGCCGCTCATGCGGAAGGACCTTTTCCGGCTGATCGAGCGCGCGTCGAATAAAAACATCCGCCCGGTGCTGTCGACCAACGGCACGCTCATTGACCGCGACGCGGCGCGCGCCATCAAGGACGCCGGGATCGTCTACGTGGGCATCAGCCTCGACGGCATGGAACCGGTGAACGACGAGTTCCGCGGAATGAAGGGCGCATTCTCCCGGGCCATGGCGGGCTTCGGGCACTGCGTCGCCGTGGGGCAGCGCGTGGGCCTGCGCCTCACGCTCACCCGGCAGAACTACGGGGACCTCAATGCCATATTCGACTTCATCGAGCGCGAGGGCATCAACCGCGCCTGCTTCTACCACTTGGTCTACTCCGGCCGCGGCGGGAACCTCTTCGCGGGCGACCTGACGCACGGCCAGTCCCGCGACGCGATGGATACCATCATGGTGCGGACGAAGGACTACTTCGACCGCGGGAAGGATATCAACATCCTCACAGTGGACAATCACGCGGACGGCGTCTACATTTACCTGAAGCTGAAGGCGGCGGGTGACGAGCGCGCGGAGGAAGTGCGCCGGCTCCTCGCATGGAACGGCGGCGGCGCGCATTCAACCGGCGTGGGTATCGCCAACATCGACTTTTTCGGCAACGTGCACCCGGACCAGTTCTGGCAGGACTATCACCTGGGCAACATACGCGAGCGAAGCTTCGGCGACATCTGGATGGATGAGAGCGATCCCCTGATGAAGGGCCTGAAGCACAAGGCCGACTTCATCAAGGGGCGCTGCCGCCTCTGCGCCCACCGCGACCTTTGCACCGGCTCCATGCGCGTGCGGGCGCTGCGCGCCTTCGGCGATCCCTGGGCGCCGGATCCGCAGTGCTACATCTCCGACGAGGAAATCGGGCTCGACAACGATAAAAGGGAAGAACTTCGAAGAAAGGGTGAACTTTTCGAGATGCCCGCGGAGCTCGCGAGGTAGCGTGGCGGTAACGGTGACCTGCGCCATCTGCGGCAATCCCCTTGGCGAGCCGTATTCGATCTACCCGCGGGTCGTGTGCCCACGCTGCGATTCCCGCGCACTCAACGAACGCGGGGAGCCTGCGCGGCACATACTCCAGAAGGTGCCACCGGGAAAAGCGGTCGATTACGTTTTCGCCGACGATGGCGACAATCCCGTCTTCATCGACGGTATACGGTGCACACGGCGGTACAAGTTCGGGGGCTGGGTCACCATGCGGGACGCCCCTGACTAGTGACGCAATATTCTATAAGCAGGAAAGGCGGATGAAGTACTACCCGATTTTTATCGACCTGAAAGATCGTCATGTGACGGTCATAGGCGGCGGCGACGTGGCACTCCGCAAGGTCCACGACCTCATCGAGGCCGGCGCATTCGTTACCGTGGTGTCTCCCCAGATCCACCCGGAGCTTCAAAGGATGAGCGAGGAGCGTGACAATCCCATCATCATCAAACGGGACTACTATCCCGGTGACCTGGAAGGGGCGGTGCTCGCCTTCTCCGCAACCGACAGCGCGGAGATCAACGCCGCTGTGCACCGCGAGGCGTCCGAGCGTGGCATCTTCATCAACGCCGTGGACGATCCCGAGCACTGCAGTTTTATCATCCCCTCCTCCTTCACGAGGGGCGACCTCACCGTAGCGGTATCCACCGGCGGAGCGTCGCCCGCAATGGCGGCGAAGGTGCGGCGCGTGCTGGAGCGCTCCCTCCCCGACAACATCGGCCGCATCCTGGAGGCGCTGAAGGAGGCGCGCGGGCTTCTCAGGGAGCACGACGCGTTCGGGGGGCTCGATCCGCAGAGGCGCATGGACGCGCTCAAGGCTATCGTGGCGAGCGACCGGCTCCTGGAGGAGATGTCGGACCACCATCGGGCGGGAACACTCGTGGATTTCCTGCGCAACCACTCGTGAGGCCGTAGCTGCTGCGTCTTTCTTTATTTTCCAGAAACCTTTATTCTTGACAAAATGAACACAAATGAATATTATTGTGGCAGGAGGTGGCACATGTCAAAAACAATCACCATTCGCGTCGACGATGATCTGTACGAGGTGTTTCGAAGGGCCGCCGAGGGGGAGCGCCGTAGCATTTCAAATTTTATTGAGTTCGCGACGCTGTCATACCTTACCCATGAATCCACCGTTACCGACAGGGAAATGGGCGGGATACTCGGGGATGCCGCGCTTGTGAAAAGTCTGCGGCAGGGACTCGGCGACATAAAGAAAGGGAAGTACACCATTGTCAGATAAATTTCGGATCGCGGAAACCGATAATTTTAAAAAGAAAATCGCGGACCGTGATTTCTCACATTTATACGGAAAAATCAGGGATTTCATCTATCCCCAATTGAGGAAAAATCCCTTCTTTGGACCCAATATCAAGAAACTTAAAGAGGAGTTCGCGGGAGTATACCGGTATCGCATAGGGTCATTCAGGCTGTTTTATTCGATTGATTCGGATAAAATTATAGTATTCATCATCGATATAGAAAAACGCAAGGACAGCTATTAGCAGAAAGGGGGATCCCCGCGAACGGGGATCCCCCTTTTACTACATGGATTTCCAGTATAATCGTCTAATATCCGCGACTCTTCAGGTCTTTCACGATCTTCACAAAGAACGCGGGCGCGTCGAAGCCCGGCGTGATGCCGAAGAGCTGGCCGATGATATTGTAGTGCGATACGCCTCCGCACCACCACGCGCCGCTCTCCACGCCGCGGAAGTTGCCCCACTTCGCCGAGTTCACAGACACGAGGCCGTCGTTGGCACCCTCGTAATAAAGCATGAGGAGCCACGTGGGTTCCATGACCAGTTCCGCCGTGATGGTCTTGATCTTGCCGGTCCAGCTCTGGTAGTAGACGCCGGCGGCGTTGGGAGTGCTCGGGTTGAAAACGTTCGTCATGTAGGAGCGCGACAGGTCGCGGATGTTCTGCACCGTATCGGGACTGTTGTCGCTCATGAGGAAAGAGTACACAAAATTGACAACGCTGCCCACGAGCTGGAGACCGCGGTCCGGAAGGATCCCCAGGATCACGTCTGCGACGGCGCTGCCGCGGTGCGGTCCGCTGAGGCTGGTGTGGCTCGCCACCTTCGAGGCGAGACCGAGGTTGGTGATGGCGTAGCGCGTGTAGATTGTGCCATGCGAGTGTCCAATGATATTCGCCTTCGCGGCGCCCGACACCGCCAGGAAATACAGGAACTGCTGGCGGAACTCGATCGCCTTGTTCACGGTGCTGTCCATGCCGTTGAGCTTGATGACGTAAACGCGCGCGCCCTCGTCGCCCAGTGCCTCCTCGATTCCCCACCAATAATCGATGAAGCCCAGCATGTCGTCGGTCGCGCCCATGCCGTGGGCGAGGATTATGGGATACCGTGTTGCGCATGTATTATGGCTTGTTCCGCTCGCGAAAAGCGCGGCAGGTACGATGAGGCACGCAAGTGCGAAAAGAATGACAACCTTTTTATATGGCTTCATACTATCCCCCCGAATGAGTAATTGCTCGCTATAAAATATACTAATAGTTTATGTTAATGTCAAGGAAAAAACCGGCTGGATGGTGTTTTGTATGGAATATAAGTTTATATGGGACAGAAAGTTAGTGAAATTTCTCACGATTCGAGGAGGGTGATAGTTATCGCTGGGTGAGATAATGGCGGGTATCGATTGAGTTTTGCTTTTTTATCAGGCTCTGACCCTAGACTAAATGGATAAAATTTAATTATTATACATAAATCCATCACAATTTAGCGATAGTTATCTACAGAACACCACAATAAGCCCCTTACGGCCCGATTAACCCAGTCCCAACGAGGATATCCATCACCCACCCCCCCTTATCCACGAAAGCCACCTGCCAGCGCCTGCCAACCATGAGGCCGACGGCACGCTCCCTGTCACAGTAGAGGTAATCGATGCCGGTCCGTTCCAGGAACGCCGCGTTCTTCCTCGGTTCGCACCTGAAACCATTGGCGCGCATCACGGCTGTGGCCTTTTCGATGGAGGTCCCGTGCGGTATCGCGGCCAGGATTTCGGCTCGCGTCCCTTCGGCATTATCCGCAAGTCTGATGGCGGGCTCCGGGGAGGCGCAGCTTACAAGCAGAGCGATAATTATTATCGGTATTGAAAACAGGTATCGCATAATTGACTCCTGGAATTTATTTCCTGTCGAGGCGCGCATATCATGCCGGCGACGTTCATGCATTCAGTCTCCTCCTCCACGCGAAGTAGACCGGCACGCCCAGCATGACGATAATGAATCCCGGCCAGGTGTACTTCGGCTTGTACACCAGGAGCGACAGGCAAATGCCCAGCGCGCAGAGGATGTAGGCGATCTGGAGATACGGATAGAGCGGCGCTCGAAACGGGCGCGCTGCGTCGGGCCTTTTTTTCCTTAGGACGAATATCCCCGCGATCGTGAGCGCGTAGAAGACAAGCACCGCGAAGATCACGAAGTCCAGCAGGTCGCCGTAGGTCCCCGAGAGACAGAGCGTCGAGGCCCACGCCGCCTGCAGCACGAGCGCGACCGCCGGGACGCCACGCGCGTTAAGCTTCCCCGCGCCGGTGAAGAAAAGGCGGTCGCGCGCCATCGCGTAGTAGACCCGAGCTCCCGCGAGGATGAGCCCGTTGTTGCAGCCGAACGTCGACACCATGATGAGCACCGCCATGACGGCGGCGCCGGTTTCCCCGAAGGCGGCGCTTGCGGCGGCGGTCCCCACGCGGTCGGCCTCCGCAAACTGGATCCCTGCGCCAACGATGTCCGTGGCGCCGGGCGATCCCTGTACGGGCAGGATCACCATGTAGGTGACGTTGGCCAGCAGGTAGAGCGCGATGACCGCCACCGTGCCGAGCGCCATGCTCAGAGGGATGTCGCGCCTGGGGTTCCTTACCTCGCCCGCGGCGAAGGTGATATCGAACCACGCGTCGCTCGAGAAGAACGAGCCGACCATCGCCACGCCCACCGCCGCGGCGAGCTTCAGCCCGGTAATCGCCTCCACTGAGACGATGCGCCCACCCTCCGCTCTGGTCCACGCGGCGTCCCAGAATCCCGCCAGGTTCTGCGCGACCGCCTCCCGGTTAACGCCCAGCGAAAGGCCCAGGATGATGAGTGCCAGCAGCGCCAGGGCCTTCGTGCCGGTGAATATGTCCTGCACAATTTTCCCGCCGTGGATGCCGCGCACATTGACGCCCGTCAGGAGCGCGATGCTGCCGATCGCCACGAGCTGCGCGGCGCTCACCGGCAGCCCCAGCGCAGTGAAGAGGATGACACGCTCCCCGAGCGCCGGAAAGAGGATCGCCGTGAACTTGGCGAAGGCCATCGCCACGGCGGCGATGGTGCCGGTCTGGATCACAAGGAAGAGCGTCCAGCCGTAGAGGAAGGCAACGAACGGATTGTACGATTCGCGCAGGTAGACGTACTGGCCGCCAGCCTGGGGCAGGAGCCCCGCGAGCTCGCCGTAGGAGAGCGCCGCCGACACAGTGAGCGCGCCGGTGATGACCCAGACGACCAGGAGCCATCCCGCGCCTCCCACCGTGCGCGCGATGTCCGCGCTCACAATGAAGATGCCGGAGCCTATCATCGACCCGACGACGATCATCGTGGCATCGAAGAGGCCAAGGTCGCGACGGAATCCGTTTTCCCGCTTGTCACTGCCGTTATCAGCCATATCATTCACTCCTTCCCGCCGGGCTGCCGCCGAGAGCGTTCCATATCATCCTTACTGAGAGCGCCTTCGCCGGGAATGTCGTCCCGGCTCAGGCCGCCGTCCATATCGGCAATGCCTTGAATCGAAAGCATGCCCCTCTCCCCCCTACCGATGCCTGTCTGTATCGCCTCGATGGTTTTCCGGATCTCTCCCTTCAGGAAGGGGTTGATGGTCCCCGCCGCGAGCCTGCCCAGCGGCTCTACTGCCTCCACGGTGCCGCAGAGCGCCAGTGCCTTCACCGCCGCCTCGCGGACGCCGGCGTCACGGTCCTCCAGGGCCCGCGCCACGAAAGGCGATGCACTTTTGTCATTGAAAGAGCCCAGGCAGTCGATGATCTTCGCGCGAAGTGCGGCATCACCGTTTACCGCGTATAATGCTTCCAATGCCTTGGCGCTCTTTCCGTGACCGGCAGCGCGAAGAAGATCAATTATTTCTCCCGTAAGCGCCGAGGACATATCCATCCGTCCAAGCATTGTCACCAGATGGGCCAATCCCTTGCCGCCCGCATGCCGCGCCGCCGCCGCCTGCACTTCCGGGCTTTCATGCTCCAGGCAGCGATTCATTATCTCGCTGAATTTCCCATCCACGGGGCAATGCCCGGCCAGCGCCTTGATGTTTGATACAACCACTCCGGGAATCTTTTCCGATTCAATATTTTCCATCAGCATTTTCTTCGTGCTCGATCCCCTGTCCAATGCACTGGCCGTGTTGTGGAAAAGTTCCAGGCAATCGACGATCTCCGCTGATGACTTGATATCCGCGAGACAAACACGCCCGGCGACCTCGGTTCCCGTGACAAGCGCTCCGTAGCAGCGATCCACCAGCTTCATGATGCAGTCACGGGCGCCGGCATTGAGATATGCGACCAGGATGTGAGGTTCGGCGCCTTCAATCCTCATCGCACGGTCGAACGCGTCGTCCCCGATCCGCATATCCCCGTAGCCCATAGTTCTTTTCATGCGGGACAGGTGGTTTTCGGCGGTAATTCTGAATCTGGTATCGAATGAAAGAAAAAACTTAAGGCTTATCTCCAGGTATAATTCCTTGTTCTCCATTAAAGATTCGGCTGATACCTGGTATTTTCCCATCTGCCCGGTTATCGAAGGAAGCCAGACAAACCAGCCGCCCTTGGGGGTCAAATCCAGCTTTGCGGCGGCTTCGGTGATATATCGGGCATACCTCAAGCGCTTTCGTATCGCGTGAACCGCCAGCGCGGCACAGAGGCCCCCGTACGCAACGTATGCAAGCTCCACAAACATGCCGCTCACCGCTCCCGCATAAGCCCTGATAACATCCTGCGCTTCAGATTGAATATCGAAGCGGATGTATCGCGCATATCTACCCCGCAGATATATCGCCCCGGCACCTTCGCGACGATCCACGCCTTTGCGTCAGTGATCATCATCCCCTTCTCCCCGGGTAATGCCTTGACGGGCCTCCCCGCTTCGCTGAATGATACGGCGTGCAATGAAAATGGCAACCACTTTACGCGGCGGATATGGGCGCAGGGCATCAACCCAATTCATTAACATGTTTGACAAAATCCCGCGCCGTCCGTACCTTATTACCGGGGTGGGTGATAGCACCCCGACCGCGAAGGGTAACGGGAAGGTATGCCCATGGAACATGTCCTCATGTACGACGACCAGCTGGCGAGCTTCGATTACGGCGCGAGCCATCCCTTCAAGCCCTCGCGCGCCAAGCAGTTCTACGACCTGCTGAACCGCTACAGCCTCATCTTCGAGCAGAATCAGAAGGTGATCACGCCAAAGCCGATCGACGAGGAACTCCTCTACCTTTTTCACGAAAGGGACTATATCGACCTTTTGAAAAAATGCGACAAGGGGGAGTACACCATCGAAATGTACGGAGCGGGCCTGGGCACCGACGACAACCCGATAGCGAAGGGGATGTACGAGTTCGCCCTCACCGCGACGGGAGCCACCTACCAGGGCGCGATGCTCCTCCTGGACGGGCCCACGAAGTTCGTCTTCAACCCGGTGGGCGGCTTCCACCACGCGGGGCGCAACCACGCGGAGGGCTTCTGCTACATCAACGACATCGCCATCACCATCGAGGACCTGGTGCGAAAGGGGAAGCGCATCGCCTACATCGACATAGACGTGCACCACGGCAACGGCGTGCAGAACGCGTTCTACGAGAGCAACAAGGTACTCACCATCTCGCTCCACGAATCCGGGAAGACGCTCTACCCGTGGTCCGGTTTCGAGGACGGCATCGGCATCCGCGAGGGGCGCGGCCACAACGTCAACGTCCCGCTCCTGTCGGGCACCGACGACGAGGTCTACCTCTACGCGTTCAGGGAGATAGTGCCGCCTCTCATCGGCGCGTTCAATCCGGACATCGTCTTCGCTGAGATAGGCGGCGACGTGCACCGCGACGACCCGCTGGCGCACTTCAACCTGACCAGCAACGGCTTCAAAGAATTGGTAAGGATGATACGCGACGCCTCCCCGAAGGTGATCGCCACGGGCGGAGGCGGATACAACGTCTTCAAGACGGCGGCCCTCTGGGCGCTTGCGTGGGCCGAGTTCTGCGGCCTCACACCACAGGATCACTACGCGGGGATCGTGGGCGGGATGATGTACGGGCCGGAAGCGCAGTCCGGCAGCCTGGACGACGAGCCCTTCGTGCTGGCGGGACCCCAGAAGGACGAGTGCATGAAGCAGGCGCGCGACGTGGTCCGCTTCATCCAGGAAATCCTCTTCCCCATGCACGGGATCAAGCGGTGAAGGCGCGGATGCGTATCCGCGCCATCCGGGAGAATGCATACACACACAGAAAGCGCGGATGCGTATCCGCGCTTTCATGACACGAGAGGAAACATGAAACGAAACATCCACACCGGCATCATCATTCTCATCATACTTGCCGCCGCGGTCATCCCGCACGCAGGAGGCGCATCGTCGCTCCCCGGCATCGACCTGCCGAAGGTGACGAAGTTCGACGCGGGCGGCGGGCTGACTGCCTACCGCATCAGCGACGAGATCCCCATGCTCACCATTACGGCGGCCATCGGCTACGGCAGCCTCTATGAAACCCGTGAGAATGCCGGAGCCGCGGCGCTCCTCTCCAAGACAATATCCATGGCGGGCTCGGAGAAATACCCGGGGCCGGCGCTGTACCGCGCCATCGAGACGCTGGGAGGGCGCATCGGGTTCGACTCCTCCTGGGAGCAGACCTTCATCACCATCACCATGCTGGACCGCCACGCCGAGACCGCCTTCGACATCCTCGCGAGCCTGGTCGCCGCGCCGCGCCTCGGGGACGCGGACGTGAACAACGCCCGCGGGCTCATCGTCGAATCGCTCAAGCGCCAGCGCGACGAGCCGCATTTCGTCGCCTTCGAAAAGCTCCGCGAGATCATCTACGATGGCAACGGCTACGGCGCCACCCCGACGGAAAAGACGCTTGCGTCGATGAACGCAGAGCGGCTTCGCGCCATCACGTCGTCGCACTTCACGGCGGGGAACACCACGCTGGGGATAACCTCCTCTCTTGACGGGAGGGTGATAGAAACGCTTGCACGGAAATATTTCGGCGCGCTGCGAAAGGGGCCGCGCACCTCCTATGTCGTGGATACCGCCGCGCTTTCCGCGTCGCTGCGGGACAAAGCCGCGAAGATATACATCATCCCCCGCGACATCCCGCAGTCGACCATCGCCGTGGGCACGCTCGCGCCGCGCATCACCGCCGGCGACATCATCCCCGTCTCCGTGCTGAACTACATCCTCGGCGGCGGCAGTTTCAACTCTCGCCTCATGATCGAAATCCGCGCCAAGCGCGGCCTCTCCTATTCCACGGCCTCGGTGGTGCGCCCCCGGAAGGAGACCGGCCTCTTCCTCGCCTACGCCCAGACGCGCAACGAGCTCGCGCCGCTTACCCTCAGGCTCCTCCAGGAAAACATCAACGGCATGCGCGACAATCCCGTGACACCGGAGGAAATGGAGTGGACCAGGAAGTCCCTGGAAAACTCGTACATCTTCGAGTTCGATACGCCGCAGAACATCCTGGGAAAATACCTCTTCCTGGACTACAACGGCCTTGACGAATCATATCTGAAAAACTACATCCCCCGTGTCCACGCCGTCACGCCGCCGCAGATCATGGAATCCGGGAAAACGCTTCTGAAAGACGGCCTGGTGCGCGTCGTGGTGGGCAAGAAAGAACTCGCGGAGAAACTCCGCGAAGTCGGCGAGGTCGATGTGTTGAAATGAAAGAGCGGCAGTCGGTGCGGTCCTACAATCCCTTCTGCCGGTAGATGTGGTTCTCCAGCTTGGCGCAGCCGGAAAGGATCTCGCCGGCCTCGGTCAGCGTGTTCACCACGGAGATCTTTCCGTCCTCGAAGGACTTCACCTCGTTGTGCGTGATGGAGCGGATGTCCTCCAGGTTCTTGTTCTTCAGAAAATCGTGGAATTCCTTCATCACCTTCTGGAGGGTGCGGTACAGGTTCCTGATGGAAAAGAACATCTCCGCCAGGTAGACAAACCGCATCTTCGCCGAATCGCCAACGAGGGTATCGACGATGTTCTTGCTCCTGGTGTCGAGCTTCGATATGTAATAGATGAGGGAACGGGGATAGCTCGACAGCTCCTTGTGGTCGTTCAAGAGCTTCTCCATGCGCTGGACACCGTCGATGTCCAGGTTCCGGAAGATGTCGTTCATGTAGGAATACTCTTCGCGGTTCGTTTCCCTGATCACGTTGGAGTTCTTGATGTTCATCATGATGCCCGTGAGGCGGTCCCGGTGGCTCTTCGCGAACTCCAGGGTGGAGTTGATGAACGCGTCGGCATCGAAGGGCGCGCCGTCCCCGTCCGGGGTCTCCTCCGCCGGAAGCTCACCTTCCCGCGCGGCGGCTTCCTGCTCCTCCGCGGTCTCTTCCCCGGCGGAAGCGGGCGCCTCGCCGGATTCCTTCGCCATGCCCCGCCGGTGATCGATGACCTTTTTGTTGAAGAATCCCGCCGACTTCGCCGGGGTCCTGATGATCTTGATCACCTCGATCTTCTTGTCGGACCGGTTGTACTTAAGGCCGTACATGTTTCCCTGGGAATCGACGTAACGGTTGTTCAGGTCGTACACGGAGACCTTCGTGAGATCGATGTCCTCGACGCTGGCGACGCGGATGATCCTTGAACTGGGCATTGGCGCCTAGAGCTCGGAGGGGTTGATATTTTCCAAGAGGTGTTCGAACTCCACGGCGATATAGGAATCGCCCTTCACGTCCCTGGAGGCGTATTTTTTCACTATTTCAGAGGGGTTGTTCTTAACGAGCCCGGTCCGTATGATGGTGCCCTTGATGTCATAGGGCTGCTTCTTCGTGGTGAACTTGAGCCGTATGGGAAGGGCGACCCCCACCCGGGAGTTGGTCACCAGGAACACGCCGCCCTGGCTGATGTCGAGCACCATGCCCTTCCCGCGGATGGGAACGGTCGTTTCCGTGTCGATGGTGTCGGGATTGCCCTCGTAGTAGTCGAAATCGACCTTTATATTGCAGGGAAACCGCTGATATCTTCTCTTTTCATTCATGTATCTGTCCCTTCGCGGCGATATGTACGCCCATTCGTAACCCGTTTCAACAGTGCTGTCAAGTACTGTTTTTGCCGATCCGACGCGGTTGCGGCCGCGCGGGGCGAAATCTGAACCGCCGGTATCCCCGTGTTACCGCGATGTTAAATAATGCCGTATCGCGCCGCGGCGGAAAATCAT
Organism: Spirochaetota bacterium; assembly: GCA_017998375.1. Classification (GTDB taxonomy): domain Bacteria; phylum Spirochaetota; class UBA4802; order UBA4802; family JAGODF01; genus JAGODF01. The sequence continues at coordinate 7,950 of JAGODF010000017.1, read as the reverse complement.
GATTGACCGGTCCGCGCGGCGGGAACGCCCTATCAGGCATATACTATTTTCAGCTGCGGGGTCCCGACATGGATGATACGAAAACGAGATACATATTCATAACGGGAGGCGTCTGCTCCTCCCTCGGCAAGGGCATATCGACCGCCTCCCTGGGACTGCTCCTGGAAGGCCACGGATACGCGATCTCCATCATCAAGATGGACCCGTACATCAACGTCGACCCGGGCACCATGAGCCCCTACCAGCACGGCGAGGTCTACGTGACCGAGGACGGCGCCGAGACGGACCTCGACCTTGGCTACTACGAGCGGTTCACCGGCGCGAAGCTCACCAGGAAGAACTCGGTTTCCACCGGCCAGATATATTTCGAGGTGATCACGCGCGAGCGCCGCGGTGATTACCTGGGCAAGACCGTCCAGGTGATACCGCATATCACCAACGAGATAAAGCGGCGGATCTTCGACGTGGCGCGGGGCACCGGACTGGATTTTGTACTGGTGGAGATAGGCGGCACCGTGGGCGACATGGAGTCGATACCCTTCATCGAGGCGATACGGCAGATCCGCCAGGAGTGCGGTCCCTCCCGGGTCCTGAACGTGCATCTCACCCTGGTGCCCACCATCACCGTCGCCGGCGAACAGAAAACCAAGCCCACGCAACACAGCGTCAAGGAGATGATGGAGATGGGCATCATCCCCGACATCCTCCTCTGCCGCACCGCGCAGCCCCTGTCCGATGAAATGAAAAGCAAGATCGCCCTCTTCTGCAACCTCTCGGAGCGGAGGGTGATATCCGCCGTGGACATCCAGAGCTCCATCTACGAGGTCCCCGTCATGCTGCACGACAACCGGTACGACGCCATCGTGCTGGAGCACTTCGCCCTGGAGAGCCGCGGCTCCGGCATCGGCGAATGGATGGATTTCGTCGCACGTCTCAAGAACCCGGCGGCCAGGGTGAAGATAGCCGTGGTGGGGAAGTATATCTCCCTTCAAGACGCCTACCGTTCCATCTACGAGGCCCTCATCCACGGGGCAGTCGCCAACCACGCCGCGCTGGACATCGTCCGCGTCGATTCCGAAGAGGACATAGAGCACAGATACGGCATGGACGCGAAGGCGCTTTTCCGCGAGATCGCCCCGGACGGCATCCTCGTTCCCGGGGGCTTCGGCAACCGCGGCATCGAGGGGAAGATCGCCGCGATCAACTACGCGCGCACTGAGAAGGTGCCGCTATTCGGCATCTGCCTGGGGCTCCAGTCATCCGTGATCGAGTTCGCGCGCAATGCCTGCGGTCTCGGCGGCGCGAATTCCACGGAGTTCGATACCGGCACGCCGCATCCCGTGATCTCCCTCCAGGAGGAACAGGAGGGCATCGACGCGAAGGGCGGCACCATGCGCCTTGGCGCCTACCGGTGCGATTTCTCTCCCGGGTCGAAGGCCGCGTCCATCTACGGTTCCGCTTCCGTCATGGAGCGCCACCGTCACCGCTACGAGGTGACGGTGAAGTACAGGGAGATTCTGGAAGCGCGCGGACTTCGCTGCAGCGGCACCAACCCGGAGACGGGGCTCGTGGAAGCGATCGAAATCCCCGAACACCCCTGGTTCATCTGCACGCAGTACCACCCCGAGTTCAAATCAAAGCCCACCCGGCCCCACCCGCTTTTCACGGACTTCATTCGCGCGTCCCTGGAGCGCGGCGCATCATGAAGCGCCCGCAACAATTCCACGAAAAATAAATCTTGATTTTTTCCCCGGCACGGTATATATTTTAATATGTGCCGTGGTGACCGCGTCCGTCCGATGAAAGCACAGGGCTTTCGGATCGGGTTTAGACACGTTCGCCGCGACCATGACAACTGGGCAGGCCACCGAAGCGGGACTTTATTCAGGTGAAGCGATGGCTGTATCGATCAAACTCGGTCAAAAACAGACACAGAAACTCGCCCTCACACAATCACAGCGCCAATCATTAGAACTGTTGCAGCTTTCCAACCTCGAGCTCTCGGAAAGGATCACGAAAGAACTCGAGGAAAATCCGGTCCTCGAGGAGGACAACGTCACCATCATGCCGTCGGTGAGCGCCACCGAAGGGGAGCTCATCACCGACGTCACCAGGAAGCTCAGCGGCGACGACGGGGAGCGCGCCGGATACGAGGACGACAGGCCCGGGTACACCGACACGCCGGAAAGCGGCTATTCCTCCTCCCGGGACGACGACCGCAAACGCGACATGATCGAGAACGCCGTGGCCTGCGAGGAATCGCTCAAGGAGCACCTCCTCTGGCAGGCGCGCCTTTCGGTGAAGGACGAGCGGGAACTCGCGCTCTATGAGGGTATCATCACCTCCCTCGACGACAACGGCTTTTTGTCGGCGGGACACGCGGAGCTCGCGAAACAGGCCGGGGTGACGGAGGACAAAGTCCGGGAGATACTCGCGGTCATCCGGGGCTTCGATCCGGTCGGATGCGGCGTCGCAACGGCACAGGAGTCGCTCGCAGCGCAGGCGGCGCTCTTCCACCCGGAAGACCCGCTGCTGCTCAAGATACTCACGGACCATTTCGAGGATCTGGAGCATATCCGTTACGAAAAGATCGCGAAGGCCCTTGGCATAGCCGTGCAGGACGTTATCCAGAAGAGCACCGTCATCCAGAACCTGGACCCGTTCCCCGGAAGGCAGTTCTCGAGCAAATCGATACGGTACATCACCCCGGACCTGGAGGTGAAGTACCTTGACGGGGAGATCCTCGTGGGCCTCAACGACGACTGGATTCCGGCGATACGGATAAATTCGTACTACACGAACCTTTTGAAGCAAAAAAGCATTGAAAAAAAACTCAAGGAATATATTCAGGACAAGGTCCATTCCGCCAGGTACCTGGTGAAGAACATTGAAAGCCGCAGGGACACCATCCTCAAGGTGGTGAGGGCGATAATGGACCGCCAGCTCGATTTTCTCGTCAAGGGCCCGGGGCACCTGAAGCCGCTCGTCCAGACGGACATCGCCCGGGAAGTGGGCCTTCACGAATCCACCGTCAGCAGGGTGACCAGCAACAAGTTTGTGCAGACCTCGTGGGGCGTTTTCGAGCTCAAGTATTTTTTCGTGTCGCGCCTGAAGTCCGGCGACGAGAACGAAAGGTCGTCGGACGAGGCGATGAACCTGATCAAGGACATCATCGCGGGCGAAAATCCGGAAAGGCCCTTCAGCGACGACGAGATCCAGGCAAAACTGATGAAATCGGGATTCGAGATAGCCCGCCGCACCATCGCGAAGTACCGCGGGCTTCTCCGGATCCCTCCCTCCGGAAAGAGGAAAAAACTCAATATCATACAGAAAAAGAGGTGAGCCTATGAACATCACGATGACCGGACGACACATCGACGTGACCGACAACCTCAGGGACTATGCCGGCAAGAAATTCGCGCGCGTGGAGAAGTACTTTCACCAGCTCATGGACGCGCACATCATATTCTACAAGGACAAGCTCGACCACGTGGCCGAGATAGTGATCAACGGCGACGGCGTACAGTTCTACGGCGTGGAGAAGTCGGGCGACATGTACTCGTCCGTCGACCTGCTTATCGACAAGATGGAAAAGCAGGTGGTCAAATACAAGGAGAAGCATTCCAGCCACAAGGCGGTGTCGCCCGGGAAAATAAACACGATGGAAGTGACCTCTGAGGGAGGCATGGAAATCAGCCTCAACCAGGCAAGCCTGAAGCCCATGGACGGCATCGGCGCGTACCTGGAGATGAAGCTCCAGAAACTTGACTTCTTCCTCTTCAAACAGGGCGTCAAGGACGTGAAGAAGGAAACCACCGACTACCTCAACCGCAACTATGCCCTGATCTACCGCGACGGCGGGCAACTGAAGATGGTGGAGATCCCCTTTGAAATGATCCGGGAAAACCGGTTCGACAACGGCAAGTTCGTCACGTACGATGTAATCGTAAAGGACGACTCCCCCGCGAAACCCAAAATTGATTTCAAGAAAACCGCCGCCGCCGGCATCGGGATGATGACTCTCGCCGAGGCGATCCGGGAGCTGGAGGCGAAGAAATCGCCCTTTCTCCCCTTTTTCAATACCGAGACCTGCTATTTCAACATCGTCTACAAAAACGGTAACACGCTCGAGGCGATGGTCCCGGCGTTCTGATCGTGAACCACATTGAGCACCCAATGAAGGCGCGAATACATATTCGCGCCTTCATTGTTCCACACAAACCGTCAACCGCTCACCATATATCGTCATGACAAGAATTATTGCCGAATCTGAAATTTTGTTTGAAAATAATCACGCGTGAGCCCAGAGTATGATATTATCAGCCCCGAAGGCTAGGATGCGCGGCAGCCGCTTCGGGCATCCGGCGGTATCCCGACTACATGAAAAAGAAGAAACTGCTCATTCAGGACCTGCTGGGGAAAACCGGCAACATAGACCTCCAGATGCATCTCGTCTCCGGGGACCGCGGCCTCAACAAGGAGATCACGGGGAGCGAGATGAACAGGCCGGGTCTCACCCTCGCAGGCTTCTTCGACTTCTTCGCCTATGACCGGATCCAGATTTTCGGCCTGGGCGAAACGGCCTTCCTGAACCAGCTCGATCCGGAAAAAAAACGCGAACTCTACGACCGGTTCTTCTCCTACAGCGTGCTCTGCTGCATCTTCACCCACAACGAGCCCCCCGACGAGCTCCTGGTGAAATACGCCTCCGACCACGCGGTACCCATCCTGGTGACGAAGCACTCCACCACGAAATTCATCAGCCTGGCGACGCACATCATCGAGGAGGTCTTCGCCCCGGCGGTCTCCCTCCACGGCACCCTAGTGGAGGTCTACGGCATCGGCGTGCTCCTCATCGGGAAGAGCGGCGTGGGAAAGAGCGAGTGCGCACTGGAGCTCGTGGAGCGCAACCACCGCCTCGTGGCAGACGACATAGTCGAGGTGCGGAAGATCGACGAGTCGCTCCTCATGGGCAGCGGCTCGGAGATCATCCGCCACCATCTGGAGATACGGGGACTCGGCATCATCAACGTGAAGGACCTTTACGGGATTGGCGCGGTGCGGAACCGGAAGCGCATCGAGCTGGTGGTCCTCCTGGAAGAGTGGGATTCGTCGAAATACTACGACCGGCTGGGCATCGACGAAAAGCGCTACACCATCCTCGACCTGGAGGTGCCGTTCCTTACCGTCCCCGTGAGGCCCGGGCGCAACATTCCCATCATCATCGAGACCGCGGCGCTGAACCAGCGCCTGAAGAAAATGGGCGTCTATTCCGCGCAGGACCTGGACGCCCGGATCCAGGAATGGATACGGACCCAGGAGCAATGCAATGACTGAGCGAGAAGTAACCATACGCAGCGACGCGGGAATACACGCGCGCCCCGCGATGATGCTGGTAAAGGAGGCGATGAAGTATCCCTGCGAGGTGTTCCTCATCAAGGACCGGGTGGAGGCGAACGGAAAGTCGATCATGTCGGTCCTGGCACTCGCCATCACCAAGGGCTCCCGGCTCATCGTACGCGCCGTGGGCGACGAGGAGGACCTGGCGGTGTCCAGCATCGTCCACCTGATAGAGAAGGAGTTCTAGCCCGCGATTTTTCACGGCCCTGACAAATAAATCCTTGCAAAGCCGCCGAACCCGGTTAAGCTGATATCATGAAGATACGCGGATTCCGCCACCTTATCGCCCTCGTCCTCGCGGGTCTCCTCGTCGCCGCAGCGCCCTTCCCCGGCGAAGGCCTCTACGCCGCAAGGCCCGCAAGCAGGACCGACCTGGAAACGCTTCAGAACCTGGAATACAACAGCGCCTTCTTCGAGCGCAAGCGCGATCCCATCCTGGCGGGAATCCTCTCCTGGTACGTGCCGGGCCTGGGCCAGTACTACTCGGGAAAAATCTGGAAGGGCACGGCATTCCTGGTGACGGAGTACGGCCTCACACTGGGCGCCATCTTCTATTTCATGAACTTCGACTTCTCGGCCGGCGGGAAGAGCGGTTTCAAGGTGAACGTCGACGCCAAGAGAACCGATCTGGGCGTGGTAGAAACTTCGCGGCGCAACGTGTTCCTTGGAATGATGTCCGTGGTCGCGATCATTCACCTCTACAACATTTCCGACGCGGTCTCATCCGCGCGGAGCTTCAACGTCAAGCTGGAGACCGAAAGGCGCCGGCTGCACAAGGCCTACCCGTTCATCTACACGGGGGGAGACGAGAAAAGGAGCCTCTACCTTGGCATGCAAAGCCATTTTTAGGATGATACTTATCGCCGCCCTGGCGGTGTCCTTCGCCCGGGCGTCACACGCCGCCGCGGAAAGCGCGGACGAGGGAATAACCGCGGGCGACGCGTATTTCCTGGACGAGCCCGAGCGCAGGGACCCGTTCGTCGCGGGGGTACTCTCCTGGAGCTGGACGGGGCTGGGCCACTTCTACACCCAGCACTACACGCGCGGCTCCCTTTTCCTGATGACCGACATCCTCCAGAAGGGACTCCTGGTCTACGGGATCTTCCATTATACCGACAAGTACAGTTCCTCCGACGACGATATCGTGAAGTGGCAGGACATATCCCGAAGGGACCGCGGCATCATGATAGGCTATGTGTTCTCGCTCCTGCTGGTGAAGGTGTTCGGAGTGGTGGACGCCGTCCGGTCCGCGGACGACTATAACAGGGAGATATACTTCCCCTACTGGAAAAACAGAACCCGCCTGCGGCTCTCCGTGGAGACCGCAGAGGACGGTATACAGATATCGATGTGCAGGCATTTGAGCTTCTGAAAATGCTAGTATCTTTGACCTCTTCCCGACCGCAATGACCGCGACGACTCGCACATCACTTCCGTTCCACCGCGGCTGGGCCTGTATCGCCCTTGCCGTCGCACTGTTGTGCCCCGCGGCCCTGCGCGGGGCCGACATATCCTTCGGGCAGATCATCACGGAAGGCGACAGGCGCTTCCTGGAGCTCTCGGTCCACTCCTATCAGGGACCCGACATCCTGGAGGCGGTGAAGCGCGGCATCGAGGCGAAGGTCACCATCACGGTGCAGATCGTAAGGGAAGGAGCCCTGGATTTCGTCTTCAGCAGCGTGGCCAGTTCCGCCACCATCAAGAGATCGCTCCGCTACGACTACTGGAACCGGGCCTACGTGATCGCCGAGTCCGGGAAAAAGATGCAGTTCCACGGCGAGAGCGCCATGTTCCAGCACCTCTTCAGGGTGGCGCGGTACGACCTGCCGGGCGGCGAACCCGGCGCGGGAAACGCCTATCGGGTCCGGGCCAGGGCGGAGCTGAAGTCCGTGGAGCTCTACTTCCCCATGAACTACATCTTCAGGTACATCGTGGGATACTGGGACTTCGATACCGGGTGGGTCAACGGCCCCCGGGTGGCGGCGCCCCGCTGACGGCGGGGGGGACCGATAGGGATGATATTCGATTTTCTCAAGAAAAAGCGCGTGATCAGCAAGTCCCGCTTCCAGGACATCATCTTCCTGGTGGGGATCTTCACCTTCTCGGCGGTGCTGATTCTGGGCCTCTTCCCCACCAGCGAAACAGAGATGGAGGTGGGGAGGACCTACTATCTCTTCCTGATGATGACCATCCCGGTAATCGCGGCGGTCTATTTCATCATCGTGTCGTTCAGGAGAAAGCTCTACTCGGGAACCTCGGAGATATCGTCCAGCATCCGCTTCAAGATCGGACTGGCCTTCGTTTTCGTGGCGATAATACCGTCACTCCCCATTATCATCCTCTCCAACAAGCTCATCAACCACACCATCACCGAGTGGATAAGCGAGAAGGACACCCTCGCCATGGAGGAGTCACTGAAGATGGCCAACGAGGCCATCACCCGCAACCACGACGATGTCCGCTTCAGGCTGGACACAATCCGTGAACACGGCCTCTACGCGTCCTATCCCGCAATACTCCGGAGGGAAAAATCGCTGATGGAGCAGGGAT
>JAGODF010000016.1 GCA_017998375.1 Spirochaetota bacterium | reverse complement strand
TCGGCGCGGAGCCCCACGCCATCCTGCCCTACGACCAGTACCTGCACCGCTTCGCCGCGTACCTGCAGCAGGGCGATATGGAATCCAACGGCAAGGGCGTTGACCGCGGCGGCAAGAGAGTTGGATACCAGACGGGCCCCGTCATCTGGGGGGAGCCGGGGACCAACGGGCAGCACGCGTTTTACCAGCTGATCCACCAGGGAACGAAACTGATTCCCTGCGACTTCATCGCTCCCGCCGTGAGCCACAACCCGGTGGGTGACCATCACGCGAAGCTCCTGTCGAACTTCTTCGCGCAGACCGAGGCGCTGATGAACGGCAAGTCGAAAGATGAGGTTGTGAAGGAACTGCGGGCTTCCGGGATGGACGAGAAGAGTATCGCGAAGATAACGCCGTTCAAGGTGTTCGAGGGGAACCGTCCCACCAACTCTATCCTCCTGAAAAAGATCACCCCGCGCGCGCTGGGAAGCCTCATCGCCATGTACGAGCACAAGATCTTCGTGCAGGGCGTCATCTGGAACATCTTCAGCTTCGACCAGTGGGGCGTGGAACTCGGCAAGCAGCTCGCGGGGAAGATACTGCCGGAGCTCGCCGGCGACGGGGCGGTGTCATCGCACGACTCCTCCACGAACGGGCTCATCAACGCGTACAAGGAAATGAGGAAGAAGTGAAAATATTATCAAGGAGCGCATCATGGGAACACTTACGGCGATACTCAAAACCAGCAAGGGTGATATCAACCTCTCCCTCCACGACGACAGGACGCCCGTCACCGTGGCGAACTTCATCAACCTCGCGAAGCGCGGCTACTACGACGGGCTGAAGTTCCACCGGGTGATCGCGGACTTCATGATCCAGGGCGGGTGTCCGAACGGCGACGGCCGGGGTGGCCCGGGCTATACCTTCGAGGACGAGTGCACGCCGTCTTTGAAGCACGACAAGCCGGGTGTGCTCTCCATGGCGAACGCCGGACCGGGCACCAACGGGAGCCAGTTCTTCATAACGCACGTTGCGACGCCCTGGCTCGACGGCAAGCACACGGTCTTCGGAGCGGTGGCGGGTGCCGCCGACCAGGAAGTCGTCAACAGCATCCGGCAGGGCGATGTCATCGAATCGATAACGGTGATGGGAGATGCGGCCGCGCTGCTCGCGAAGTTGGCAGACCGCGTGAAGAAGTGGAACACCGCCCTGGATTGACGGGCAGCGGCATTATCATCGTGTAATTTTAAACTCTGCGCGCTTCACCCGCTTCAGGTCGTTCTCTTTCGCGGGGGCGAAGAGGCCCGCCATGTCGCACATTCCCTCGGCGATCAGCGCGTTGATGTTGACGAACGAGATGCCGCGGTCGCGCCCCAAGTGCTCCGACACCGACTGGAGCGGCCACTGTCCCATGCGCACCGCCATCACGGGCCTGTCCAGGCGAGGCGCCAGGTTGAGCGCGAGGGAGAGGTTGCCGAGGTCGTCGTCGGTGCAGAGGAAGAATATCCCCGGGTCGAGCCCTTCCGTTTCAAGGTGCCTGATATCGCGCTGTACGAAACGGACTTTCTCCGCGATGCCGAGGAACTTCGACAGCCGGTTCAGGTCCATACCGATGTCCCGATGGTCGATCACGGTGATGTGGAAATCGCCGTCCGTCCCGATCTCTCCCACCAGCACCTCCAGGAGGTCGCTCCCGAACTTGCCGTAGCCGATGATGGTGAACTGCTTCGCGTTGCGGAGGTCCTCTTCACGGAAGAGCGCCTGGAGCATCCTGATCGACGCGATGTGGTACGTGTCGAAGAACCGGATGCCTACCTTGCCCTCGGTGCGCACCGCCTCGCGCATGGTCTCCGAGAGCCTGTCGTCGGCGATGTGCGACCAGATGATCTGCACGGGGCCGTCGGGCCGCCTGAGCGCCTCGTACGCCGACAGCGCGGCCTCGATGTTCACCAGGTCGCTTCCGGAAGCGAAGATGATGGAGCGCGCTCTCGGTGCGCCGCACCTGCGCAGGTTGGAGGGAAGATAAAAGTCCCCGCGGATGAGGCGGAGCCTGTGCGCGTGTGCCCACTCCTCCATGTCGTCGGTGATGTCGCGGTCGAGGAGCACCACAGGGGCACCGCCCGCCTTGAGCGACTCTGCCATGAGGCGCCCGAGCCGTCCCGCGCCGCAGATGACCACGTGCCCGCTCATGAATCGGCTTGCCAGCGCGGGAGTGAGCCTGAAGAGGTAGGTGACCGCGGTCCCCACCGCGGAAAGGGTGAGGAGCGGCGCCAGGAAGTAGATGATGATGAGCGGCCACGATTTTGGAAAGGTGGGGAGGTCGCGCTCGAAGACGAAGAGGCGCAGCGCGCTGTAGAGCGCCTCCCAGAATCCCGGGTGATCGTTCTCGTCCGGCATGAAGACCAGACCGACGGCGATGATGGCCACGACCATCAGGAGCCATACGCAGAAGAGGACCCTTTTGCGGATATGGGTGATCATTGCGCGGGAACGCTCCCGACGCGCGGGTCGCGCCTGTTATGCGCGTGATGATGTTTCATCATGTTCAACCGTTATTTTCCCAGAAATCTTATCGCATCGCTGACCGTCTTTTCCGGTATCTCCTCCATCGGGACGTGCCCCACGCCCTCGTAGACAATGAGCTTCGATCCCGGGATGTCGCGATTGAAATTGCGCGCGTTGTCCAGCGGTATCCAGTAGTCGTCGCTTCCCCACATGATGAGCGTGGGCGACTGTATCGTCCCCAGCTTCGTGAGAGTCTCGTCGTAATCGCGGGGCGTGCGGACGCGGTCGATGAGGGCGCGCCTGTTTCCCTCCCGGAGCGCCATGTCATAGTACCTGTCGATGAGCGCCTCCGTGATCTTCGAATCGTCCCCGTATACTTCGCGCAGGTTTTTCTCGACGAGGAAGCGCGGCGTGATGCACCGCCCGATGAACGAGAGGGGCGCGATGTTCAGCATCCGGAAAAGCGCGGGGACCTTCGCGACGGGGTATCCCGCCGCGTCGACGAGTATAATCCTGTCCACCTTGCCGGGATGGGTGAGCGCGTAGTTCCAGCAGATGAGCCCGCCGAGCGAGTTGCCGGCGATATGGAACTTCCCGAGCTCGAGTTTCGACAAAAACTCGTCGAGAAATTTGACGTAAGCGCGGACTGTATAGTCGCCGCTGGCGTTTGGCCCGGTGAGACCGAAAGCCGGAAGGTCCATCCGGATCACGCGGTACTTTTTCACGAGTTCGGCGGTCCATCCGTCCCAGGTGTGCAGCGACGACGACGTTCCGTGCACCAGCACTACGGGAAAACCCTTCCCTTCGTCGCGGTAGTGTACCGGCATGCCGTCAATCGTCATGAAACGCGACTGGTCGTTCGCGTATTTCGATTTCAGCGTGTCCAGGGGGATATCCCGGCGCACGAAGGGCAGTGGCAGAATGATGATGATGGCGGCGATGACGGCCGCGGCATACACGAACTTTTTTTTCACGGGCATGGTCCTCCCTGGGCGCGGTATCGAACCGGTAATATGTACCGCTCCGGCGCTCCTGTCAAGCCCATAACGGTCCGTTGCGGGAACGGCCGGGCGGCCTGATAAAAAGAAAAAATCCCGGCGGAATAAATCGTTCTTGCTCTCAACCCGATACCGTGCTAGCATCCTGTCGCAAAAGACGCTCGCGCCGCACAATCGCAGAGGGAAATGATGGATGATTACCGGACATGGATCCTGCCTCCGGATGAACACTACTGTGTCCCGAAGCAGAACGAGATACGGTTCATCGGAAACCGGCAGACAATCGCGCTGGTCATGGGGTCATGCATCTCCACCGTATTTGTCGGGGGTCGGGGGCCGTATTTCGCGGCGGCGAACCATATCGTCATCGCGAACCCGGCCGAGGGAAGCATTATCGCGACGAAAGGCGCCCGGATGCAGATCGAGCAGATCATCGAGGTGTTCGAAAGGGAATACGGCGTAGGGAGCGGGGATATCCGCTGTCTTCACCTTATCGGCGCGGGCTCGGGAAAGGACCGTTTCAGGATCGCGGAGGAAAATGTCAGGGAGGTGGTGTCCATCCTCGACGAGAAAAGGGACCGGCCTGTGTTCAGGGACACCGGCAGCTACATGCACGCGACTTACTCCATCAACGGACCCGGCCTGTCGGTGCTGGTGGAAAACCTGATGCTCAAGGAGCACCTTTCCTTTAGCATAGACCTGGACAGGCTGATGAGTGAGCGGGTAAAAGATAGCTCGCTTCTGCCCGCGGCCCCACTGGTTCCGAATGATCCCGGCTTCGAGTTTCTCGTGGCCGAGAGGGTTATAACATTCATCACCGGCGCAAGAAAAAGACAGGCGGACCAGCCGGATGACGCAAGTTAAAAATAGGTTATCGGGGAGGTGGACATGCGGATATCTACGGTAATGCGGCACATGCTTGGCTACGCCATCGGCATATCACTGTTTTTCCTGCTGATTCCGTACGGGCTCTACATGCTTGCGGTCCAATGCGATCCGATTATCGGTATTCCACTCATCGGCAATGCCGCGGTCAGAACGGCTGCTGCGGTCGTTATCCTGGTCCCCGGGATCGTTTTCGCGCTCTGGTCCAACGCCGCGCTCCTGTTCATCGGCAAGGGCGGTCCCACGGACGGCTTCGGCGTGGCCATCAGCCCGCGAACGCAGCACCTGGTGGTGAGGGGGCCCTATCGCTTCACGCGCAACCCGATGGTGTTCGGCGCGCTCTCGTGCTACTTCGCTTTCGGGGTGTATCTCGATTCGGCGGCGGTGGGTATCGCCCTCGTGCTGATGCTTCCATTGATAGTGGTGTACCTGAAGCAGACCGAGGAAAAGCGGCTGGAGCGCGATTTCGGCGACGAGTACCGCGAGTACCGGAAGAGCGTGTCGATGATACTACCGCTGCCGCCGCGGAAAGGCTGACTACGCGTCGATCTCCAGTACTATCGGCGCATGGTCCGAGCCGGTGACGCCGGGCAGGATGTACGATTTTTTCAAGGCGGGCCGCAGCGCGGGCGATATAAGGAAGTAGTCGATGCGCCACCCCACGTTCTTCTCGCGTGCCCGGCCCATGAAGCTCCACCAGGTGTAGTGCCCGCCCTCCTTTGTGAACTCGCGGAACGTGTCGATGAATCCCGCCTCGATGATCGCGTCGAAACCGGCGCGTTCCTGCGTTGTGAAGCCGGCGTTGTTCGCGTTGCTCTTCGGGTTGGCCAGGTCTATCTCCCTGTGCGCGACGTTGAGGTCGCCGCAGAATACGACCGGTTTTTTCTTCTCGAGCTTTTTCAGGTATTTCAACAGATCGACGTTCCATTCCTTCGTGCGATAGTCCAGCCGCTCGAGGCCGCGCTGCGCGTTGGGCACATAGATGTTCACGAGAAAAAAATTCGCAAGCTCGAGCGTTATCACCCTCCCTTCCCCGTCGTGCTTCTCGATGCCGATGCCCGTGGTGTGCGAAAGGGGCGCCTCCTTCGCGAAGACCGCGGTGCCGGAGTATCCCTTTCTTGCGGCAGGGTTCCAGAAGTGGTGCGGGTGGCCCGGGAGGTCGATATCGACCTGCTCCGGGAGGGCCTTGATTTCCTGCAGGCAGATGATATCCGGATTTTCAGAGGCGAGAAAATCCGGGAATCCCTTTTTCAGAACGGCCCGGAGGCCGTTCACGTTCCACGATATGATTTTCATGACGAGGCGCTATCTCGTAATGACAATGATGGTCCCGAAAGCCGCGGTGACGATCATCAGGATGATAACCGCGCGGCCAAGGAGCCGGTGCGGTTTACGTAGGTTTTGCCTGCCGGACATTATCAGGTTGCCGACTATTGGCATGCTCAGAAGAATTGCCAGGGTGAGCAGACCACCCAGGGAGTGGGGTGATCTGAAGTGCGGGTATCCCATCGACGATTTGAGGTAAAACATCGAAAGCAAGCCCAGAATTGCGGCGAACGCACACGCGATATTGATCAGGGCATGTTTTTTCAGCCAGTCGGTCCCCTGTTTTTTCCGAACGATGATGATGGCTGTCGCGCAGAGGATGATTGCAAGCGTCATGAAAACAATATGCAGAATTCCGAATATGCTCATGGCGGCCTCCTTTTTGTGTATCACGATACCCAATGCGGAAAAATTTTCAAATGATATTTAGGCGCACCCTTGCTTTTATCGCAGCTTTTTGAATCAGGCTTCTTTTATACAGGGGATTGTTTCGGAGCCAGCCAATATGGCAGAAAATGCGATGTCCGGGGGCCGTTTCTTGATGGTTCGCTTGGATGAGGTTGTTGCCTGAATATATATGTTTGTTAGGGGTCAGAGCCTGTTAAATTACGGCATATTGATACCCCAGATGCTCTGGGCGTACTCGGTAATAGCCCTGTCACTGGAGAATTTCCCCATTCGCGCAGTATTAAGGATCGATTTACGCACCCATGCGTCCTGGTCGAGATAGAGTTTCCCTGCCTCCGCCTGTGTATCGATATACGAACGGTAATCCGCGAGGAGGAGATACTTATCACCTCCGTCGAGGAGCGCCCCCATGACTGGTTCGAATAGATGCGGAATTTCTGGAGAAAAGTAGCCGGACCGGATCATGTCTATCACCCGCCTGAGTTCGGGGTCCTTCATGTAATATTCCCCGGGATGATAGCCTTTCGCCTTCAGGCCCCGCACCTCCTCGATGGTGAGCCCGAAGATGAAGATGTTATCGCGCTCGACTTCCTCCATGATCTCGACATTTGCGCCATCGAGCGTCCCGATGGTGAGCGCACCGTTGAGGGCAAACTTCATGTTACCCGTGCCCGACGCCTCCATCCCGGCCGTGGATATCTGTTCGGAGAGATCGGCAGCAGGCATTACTTTCTCAGCTTGCGAAACGCAGTAGTTCGGCAGGAACACCGCGCGGAGCACGCCATTCACTTCCGGGTCATTGTTCACCACCGCCGCAACCGAATTTATAAGCTTGATAATGAGTTTCGCGATGTGATATGCCGGCGCGGCCTTGCCCGCGAAAATCACGGTCCGTGGCACGTGTTTCCCGTTTGGGGTGTCTTTGATCCTGTTGTACTGGGTGACCAGGTGGAGAACGTTCAGCAGCTGGCGCTTGTACTCGTGTATGCGTTTCACCTGGATGTCGAAGAGCGACGACGGATCGACAGTCACCCCGGTTTTCTCCTTGATGTAGGCCGCAAGGCGCTCCTTGTTTTTCCGCTTCACGCCGGCCCATGATTTTCGGAAAGCCGCGTCATCGGCAAGGGGCTCGAGCATCCTGAGGTCGTCAAGGTTGGTGATCCAGCGCGCCCCGATTTTGGATGATATCAGCTCCGCGAGCAGGGGATTCGCCTGCAGGAGCCATCGTCGCTGGGTGATACCGTTGGTCACGTTGATGAACTTGCCCGGA
The DNA here is from genome assembly GCA_017998375.1 of Spirochaetota bacterium. GTDB lineage: Bacteria > Spirochaetota > UBA4802 > UBA4802 > JAGODF01 > JAGODF01. The sequence goes on along the minus strand of JAGODF010000016.1, from coordinate 17,155 downwards.
AAAATCTCGTTGAACTCGGGGAAGATGTCCTCGCGGAGGATGCGCGAGTGGAGAGCGGCCACGCCGTTAACCGAGTGGCTGCCGATGATGGCGAGGTGTGCCATGCGCACACGTTTATCGGGCACCTCCTGTATGATGGAGAGCCGCGAGAGAAGCTCGGGACGGTGCGGGAATTTCGCCTGCACTTCCTGGAGGAAGCGGTGGTTGATCTCATAGATGATCTCCAGGTGGCGCGGCAGTATCCTGCCGAGTGTCTCCACCGGCCAGGTTTCAAGCGCCTCAGGGAGCACCGTGTGATTCGTGTAGGCAAAGGTTTTCACGCAGATATCCCACGCCTCGTCCCAGCCGAGGCCCTTATCATCAAGCAAAAGGCGCATTAGCTCGGGGATGCTGATGGCGGGGTGCGTGTCATTGAGCTGGACCGCCACCATGTTCGGGAGGTCGTGGAAATCGGAATGATCCTTGCCGAAGCGCCGCATGATATCATGGAAGGTCGCCGCGACGAAAAAGTACTGCTGCTTGAGGCGCAGTTCACGCCCCTGGGCGACCTCGTCGCTGGGGTAGAGCACCTTGGAGATGTTCTCGCTCAACACCTTTGCTTCCATGGCACCGATATAATCGCCCCGGTTGAAGTCCTCCAGGTCGAAGTCCTGGCTGGAGAGAGCCGCCCAGAGCCGCATGTTGATGACGTTACCGTTTGCGTAGCCGGGAATGAAGATATCGCACGCCATTGCCATCACGGACTGGGTATCGACCCATCGATACCGGAGTTTGCCCTCCGTGTCGGTAAACGCCTCGCTGCGACCGTAGAAGTTGACCTTGTACAGATATCCGCGCCGCATGAACTCCCAAGGGTTGCCGAACCGGACCCAGTTATCACACTGCTCCACCTGCCAGCCGTTGATGATGTTCTGGTAGAAAATGCCGTAATCGTAGCGGATGCCGTATCCGTAAGCGGGGATTTTCAGCGTCGCGAGGGAATCCATGAAACACGAAGCGAGCCGTCCGAGTCCGCCGTTGCCGAGGCCGGCATCGTATTCTTCCTCCTCGAGGTCCTCCAGCGTGAAATCGAGCCCTTCAAGCGCCTTCGTGCAGGAGTCTTTCATCTGCATGTTGTGGATGTAGTTCATGAGGAAACGGCCCGGCAGGAATTCCAGCGATAGATAATAGACGCGCTTGGCATGTGCATCGTAGTAGGAACGCTGGCCTACCAGCCACTGTTTCACCAGTTCATCCCTGACAAAGTAGGCAAGCCCGTTGTAATATGTGTCTTTCCTGGGAGGTCGATAGTCGTTTCCCAGCAGGGTGACGATATGCTTCTGGATGTTGTCGAGCAGCGCGGGAGTCTTTTCTTTTTTTTCGCCCGGAGACTTTTGTTTTTTTTCTGCCATGGCGATCCTCCATCTTTGCATGCATGATACATGCCGAAGCCTTGTTTGTCAAGGCTTAAGGGCTCTGACCCCATGTGATTATGGATCCGGCATTTTATCCTGATCTGCATATTTTACCCTGTAGATAGCCCCCCATTGCCTGAATTTGAATGCACGTTCTGTGAAGGTGTTGCCGAGTTGTTGAAATAACGTATGATAGGTTATTCTGATGGATGCGTAATATCCTTTTTCGAGATAACAGCGGATTGTGCTGTATTTGTATAATTCAGGTTTAGGTATAATACCTTTTTTCACAGGTTTATATCCTGTATGCCACATCAAGCGCAGAAAATACTGCCTTGGGTCGGGTTGGTTTTCAACAATAATGTCCTTGAATCTTTCGCTCCAGAAAGTGCCGCTGCGTCCAGTGGATTTATTATATGCTTCTGCAAACCGTGCTTTTATGTATTGCATTATTGAGGAGATATCACTGCCTCTTTGAACAGTGCGTATTATAAAATGAAAATGGTTGTCGAGAATCGCATAATGGACAAACTCGAATTTATATTTTCCTTGGGATTTTTCAATGATGCGCAGCATTATTTCTTTGAAGTGATCGGTGATCATGTCACGATTTTCAATGCAGCGGGATCTTGTGTGGTAAGTAAGATCCGGCTCACGTGTTCTTTTTTTCCTCGGCATGAGAAATCTCCTGATATTCATCTACCAGGAAGTACGATTTTCAAAGGAGGCGCATGAAATTTTTTTAGGGTCAGAGCCTGTTAAATTTGAAAAAATATCGGGGTCAGAGCTCCTGAAAAACGTAATCAGTAATGATTATTAGCATAACCAACCCAACCGCCGGCGAAAACAAGTTCCCTGTCGAAAGTGCCGAGTGAAAACGGTATTTGCTTCTTCAGCCCGCCGCTGCTAATAATGAGTTTCCCTGCAGCGATATCAGCTTCAGCTTGCGTATCTTTCCCGGAGAAATCCATGAAAAGGCTGTCGATGATATCGGCTGGCAATTCCAGTGCTATCATGCCGCAATTGTACATATTCTGGCGGAAGATACGCGCAAAGTCAGGGGCGATGACCATGTTGATACCATTCACCTCCAGTGCCCAGGGTGCGTGTTCACGCGAGGATCCACAGCCGAAGTTGGATCTAGCGACGATAATCGATTTACCGGGAATATCGCGCCGGGGGTCAAAGCCCTCCAGTTTCAGATCTTCCAATAAATATGGGCGTAGCGCTTCTTTTGTTATCTCGGTGAGATACTTTGCCGGAATTATCTCGTCGGTGTTTATATCAGAACGATCCAAAAACAGTGCTTTTCCCTTGAAGCTTTTCATATCATACCTTTTCAGCCTTTATAAAGTGGTGAGTTCGTGATAATTCCCGTGAGTGCCGTGGCGGCCGCCGTTGCGGGGCTCACCAAATGGACCATGCCGCCTTTGCCCATGCGGCCGTTGAAGTTGCGATTGGTGGTTGATGCGCAGACTTCCCCCTGGGCAAGCACGCCATTTGACATGCCGAGACAGGCGCCGCAAGTGGGATTGGTTACGCAAAAACCTGAATCTATAAATATCCGGATGATACCTTCATCCAGAGCTTGCCGATAAATTTTCGGTGTGGCAGGCGACACGATGCCGCGCACGGAATCGCTGATGCGCTTACCTTTTAAAACTTCTGCTGCAATGCGCAGGTCTTCCAGCCTGCCGTTGGTACATGAACCGATATAGACCTGATCGACTTTGGTTCCCTCCATTTCACGAACCGGCTTCACCTGGTCGGGCTTGTAGCCAAAAGTTGACATGGGTTCAATTGAGCCTGCATCCAGTTTCACGACCCGCTCGTAGGAAGCGTCGGGGTCAGAGCCCCATTTTTGATAATCTGCAAGGGCCGCTTCTTTTGACGGATAATCGTTTTTGATAAAAGGCCAGAGATATTCCACTGTGGTCATATCAGGCATGATAATGCCGGATGTTGCGCCGGCCTCGACCGCCATATTGGAGAGCGTCATCCGCGAATCCATGCTCATGCCCGTGATTGTGTCTCCGGTGAACTCTACCACCATGTTAGTGGCGCCATTCACGCCGATACGACCTATAATGGATAATATCACATCCTTTGCAAATACGCCCGGCTTGAGCGTGCCGCTGACGATAATTTTCATGGTCTTCGGTGTTTTGAAAGCGCATACTCCCTTAAGAATTCCTACTTCGAGGTCCGTGGTTCCAACGCCGGCCGCGAAGGCGCCAAAGGCCCCATGTGTACAGGTGTGGGAATCGCCCATGATGATCACATAACCGGGACGGGCAAATCCATGCTCGGGAAAGATTGCATGGCATACGCCGTTGCGGCCTATATCAAAGAAATCTTTGATAGAATGCCGGCGGGCCCATTCCCTTAATATCTTCCCCTGTTCTGCGGTTTTGCTGTCTTTCGCCGGTGTGACATGATCTATTACCGCCTTGATTTTCGCCGGATCGAAAACGCGGTCCATGCCCCTTTCCACCAGGTCATTGATGGCGATGGGCGTGGTAATCTCGTGGCAGAATACCGCGTCCAGTTTCAGTACGTGAATGTCTTCCGCGGGGCTGTCGACGCGGTGCGCTTCGAATATTTTTTCAACCAGTGTTTTCCCCATATGACGACCTCTTATTTTCACAGGCTCTGACCCCCGTGAATTTTATTGTTATTCCTTGAAAAAAAGCATTTTCGGGGGAGTGATTACCCATACTGCCCTGAATATCGCCCTGCCTGTGTTGCGTAACACATGTGGTACATCAGACGTGAATGATATGCTATCACCCTTTTCCAGAATGTGGGTCTCGATGCCGTATGTTAATTCCGCCTGGCCATCAAGCACATATCCCAGTTCGCGTCCCGGATGGCCGTAGTCACCGCTCCCTTTTTCTCCCCCTGGAGCGATCTCCATCAAAAACGCCTCAATGGCGTGTTCTTCCGAGTAATCCGGCATTACCGAAAGCTGGGTGTAGATGATCTGCGGCGTAGTAACGGTGCTCTGCTCCCCCTTCCGGATTATCTGGACTTTTCTTTTATGTCGATAGTCTTTAAAAAGATAATCGATATCGATTTCCAACGCTTCTGATACTGCAAAAAGGGTATCTATGGATGGAGAAACCTTGTTCCGCTCAATCTGGGAAATAAGGCTTTCGCTTAATCCTACCTTATCTGCAACTGATTTCAGGGTGATACCCTTCCTTTCGCGAATCTCCCGGATTTTATCACCAAATCGATGTGTTACACTTGTTTTATTCATAATAAAGTTACTTAAGTATAATTAAAGTATAGAATAAAATTGATATCGTCAACTATTGATTGCAGAAAATTTCATTTTCGGTCTTTTTTTAGGGAGGGGTCAGAGCCTATTAAGAATAAAAAAAGAGCACCCTGGGGGATGCTCTTTTCAGGAAGCATGATGAACTTTAATATCCTCTGCTCTTGAGGTCCTTGACCATATCTACATACCAGGCTTCTACATCTGCCCCAGGAGTGACACCGAAGAAGTGGTTTACCGCGTTTATATGCGATACGCCGCCTGCATTATACCAAGAACCTGTCCATGTGCCTCTAAAGTTGCCCCATTGTGCCGAATTGACAGATACCAGCCCGTCATTGGCGCCTTCGTAGAAGAGAAGAAGCAGCCACGTTCCTTCCAGCACCATATCGGCCGTGATCGTATAAATCTTGGTTGCCCAGCTCTGGTAGTACACACCGCTCACATTGGGGGTGTTGGGATTAAACGTATTGACCATGTAGCTGCGTATCAGGTTGCGCCCGTTTTCAAGGCTGTTAGGGCTATCGTCACCGGTAAGGAATCTGTAGACGAAATCCAGTATTCCACCAACCAGCCATTCCCCTGAATCGGGAACTATGCCGAAAATTACGTCAGCAACCGCACTGCCTCTGTGGGGACTGCAAAGCGATGTAAGGCTGGCGACTTTCGAAGCAAGTCCCAGGTTGGTGATTGCATAGCGGGTGTAAATGCCGCCATGGGAGTGCCCGATAATATTGCCTTTGGATGCCCCCGCTACCGCAAGGAACTGTAGAAACTGAACTTTAAACTGATATGCTTTGTTTGCCGTACTGTCCATGGCGTTTACGGAAGCCACATATGTATCGGCCCCATTGTCCTCGAGGTCGTCGGTGATATCCCACCAGTAATCGATGCCGAGGGCGCCGTCAGAGAACGCCATGCCATGGGCAAAGACTATAGGATACCGGGTCTGGCATTCAGTATTTGAACCACCCGCGAATAAGGCTACTGGAAGAATGGTTAATGAGATAATTGTAAGTGCGATAAACAGTTTTTTCATAAAATCCCCCGTCTTATGTCTTTTATACAGTCCCAAACCGTCCAACCGGTTGGTGATAATAATATAGCTTTACATTGTATTTCCATCTTGTCAATAACAGAGAAATCTGATAATGATATGTGAAATTATTGAAAAAATGACGTTTTAAGCTGTTAGTGTGAACATACAATGAAGAATAGTATGGATTTATGAGATTGGTTTTCGCTGCTTTGTAAAAAATTAAGGGGGTCAGAGCCTGTTAAAAATATACACAAATCATTGAATATATACAATCTAACGCTTCCTATCCTTCCTGAAGGCCTGCGGAGTGGTATTCATTTCCTTTAAAAAAGCCCTGTTGAAGGTGCTCAAGCTTTCGTACCCGACGGAAAACGCTATATCGATTATTTTATCGTTCGTATCCACAAGTTTTCCCGCTGCGTCCCTGATCCTCAATCGGTTGATGAAATCGCTGATTTTTTCACCGGTTACGGCCTTGAACGCCTTACCGAGGTGGTCCGGATTGATATCCAGGGAGGCGGCCAGCCCCTCGCGGGATATGTCGGACGTGTAATTTTTCTCAATATAATCCATCGCTTTTTTTACCTTGGCCTCGGTCGCGGTCGATATTACGTCGCGCCCTGTTTCCACTGGTTCCCTTGTCTGTTCCTGGGTCAGAGCCTTTTCCACCGCAGAGCCAACGTCCGACAGGAATTCCTGGAGGAAATCACCGTCGCTGTCCGAAAAGGAATCTCCCGCAAGAGGCAAGTCGATGTGGCAGGCGCCGATAACCTGGTACTGCGACCTGATGGGTACTGTGATCGACGGGCCGTTATCATGTTTCCCGTGCAGTGAATATTTACGCGCATGCAGCACTTTCTCAATTATTCCCTCGGGGGGTGATACCGGTTCATCTGGAAGTGGATTGTGTGATGCCCTTGCCTCGTATCGCCCGCCGGCAGATTTCACGTACAGGAACCCCCTTCGCGCACCCGCAATTTCCACCGCTTTCGCGATTACCTCGTCCAGGAGTTCCCGCGGATCCGATATCGACCGTATCTTATATCCGAACATCCTGACGGAGAGCAGTTGCTCCTTGCGCAGCATCCGCTCGAGGGGAGTGGTTCCCGCCGCCCCGTCCTTTATTCCCAATAATGTGGATATCCGGGGATTGTACAGGTTGGCTCCCGTTTCAACGCATATCTGGTATGCGGTCTCGAATGTTTCCCTGGCGCGCTGGGTGTGTCCCTTCTGGAAGAGCAGTAGTCCGTAGTCGTAGAGGGAGCGCAATTCCTCGAAGCGTCGCCCGTAGCGACGGGCGTGCCGGATCGACTTGTTGAAGAGTGCTTCCGCTTTATCATGGTGTCCCGCCAGGACCTGGTACCCTGCCATAACTCTAAGGGCGCCGGCGTGGTGCGTGGGCCATTTCCTGGTTTTCTCGATGGCGCGGGAACAAGCCCTGCGTATCAGCGAACGCGCGGCTTTCCTCTCGGCCGGTTTCAGTGACTGTTCGCGGGCCTGGTAATCATCCAGGTAGGCCTGGGCAAGGTTTACGTATATCGGGAGCATGTACTGCTTCAGGAAGGTGTTTTCCTCGTGGAGGGCGCGCGCCTCTTCGAGGCGCTCTATGGCGAGAGCGCGGTTTCCGGTTTCTAGTGCGTGGCAGCCGAGTTCATTGAGAGCGGAGCAGTAGTTGAACCATATTCGCTTCTCCGCGCTGCGGGCACGGGCTTTTTCCGCGTGGTCGGCAGCGCACTCAAGGTCACCGGTTTCCCGGAGGCACTGCGAGTAATAGATGTCGGCGGCGCCAATGGAGTAATCGTCATGTATCCTGTTGACGAGCTCGTAATAGCGGTCGTTCGTTTCCAGGGCGCGCCTGTATTCGGCCGTGTAGTAGTAGCAATGCTGCAGGCCGTTGAGGGCCATCGCCAGCTCCTTGGCGTCGCCCAGCCTTGTGAACACGTCGATGCTCCTGTTGAAGTACTCGCGGGCCCACGCGTAGTTTCCCTGCCACTCGCGGTTGTATCCCAGGAGCTCCAGGGTTTTACCCGTTCCCCACTCGTTGCCCATCTGCGTGTTCATCGCCAGGGCCCGCTCCAGGTATTTCCGGGCCATGGGAAATATGGGTATCGCCATGCCCACTGAACCGGCGGCGTACAGGCTCATGGCGAGTTCGGCGGAGGGGCCGATATGACGCTCGGAAATATTGAGAATCCTCAAATCGGCGCGCACCAGTTTCAGGGGATCGTTGAGGGCGTATGACATGCCCAGCGGTTCGTAGAAATTGATGATGTGCCGGTACCGGTCCGAGGATGGATTCGTTTTCTTCCGCACGAACAGTCCCGGCACCGCGACATGGATGAAATGTATCGCAAGCTCCTTCACGATTCCGGCAATCACGCGAGCCCTGCTGCGCGGGAGCGTATCGCCCAGAAGCGAAAGTCCGCGCGCCGCGTGTTCCTCGCACATCTTCCAGTCTCCCTTGCGGTAATACGCGTTGCAGATTGCGTGATGCGCCCGGGGCTCCATGCTCGTGCCTGCGATATCGGGCAGTATTCCGGAAAGGATGGAGACGGCCTCGTCGTATTCACCGACGGTGGCGCAGATGAATCCCGTCTCCATCACGCAGTCAATTGACAGCTGGCTTTTCCCGGAGCCGGTACGCTCCAGCAGTTCCGCCGTTTTCCTGAAATAGCGCAGCGCGTCGCGGTAGGCATGGTTTTCCCGGGCCTTCACCGCAGCGGGGAAGGCGTACTGGATGGTCTTTTCGACGTCGCCGCTCTCAATGTAGTGATGGGCCAGCTCGAAGATCGCGGCGTCGATGCTGTTTTTATTAAGGGACTCCAGGGCCCGGGCTATCTTCAGATGCAGCTCCTTCCGCCTGGGAAGCCCGATCTTTTCGGAAAAAGCCTCCATGATGCGGTCATGGAAGAAAGCAAGCGAGCCGGGACGCGTTCCCTCCTCGAAGATCTGGAGGGACCGGGCCCTGTCCAGTATCGCCACGAGCTTCTCGTCGCCCAGGTCGCTCAGGCGCGACAGCAGGTTGAAATCGAACTCCTTGCCGATCACCGCGGCGCAGGCTATTATCTCCTTTTCACTGTCGCTGAGTTCCTTGATCCTCTCCACGATGATATCGACGATGGAGATGGGTATATCGTCGTCCACTGAACGCGACAGACGCCAGCCTCCCTTTCCATGGCGCAGGGCGCCGCTTTCCACGAGGTGCTTGATAATGGTGATGGCGATGAACGGATTACCCTGGCTTTTTTTATATATGATAGCCGCGGTATCGGCGGTGTGGCTTCCAGTATCCAGTAGTATGCCCGAGACCAGGGCGCGGGTGCCTTCTGCGTCGAGTTTCCCCAGGTCAATGCGCAGGCAGGAGTGATGGGTGATGAATCGTTCAGATATATCGGCGGTGTCCGCCAGGTCCTCCTCTCGGCAGGTCCCGATAACAAGGAGCGGCGAGCGCTCCAGGTAATCCATCATTTCATACACAAGATTACTGCTCCCGGTATCGGACCACTGCAGGTCATCGACAAGGAGTACCAGCCCGTTCTCGACGCGCGACAGGGAGGAGAAGAAGCGCCCCAGCACCATGAGAAAGCGCTTCATCTCGCTGTCGGGCTCCAGCTCCTGCAAGGGCGGCCTTTCGCCGAGAATATCGGCCATCCCCGGGTGCACCGAGGTGATGATGCTCCCAAGTGAAGAGAAGTCTTTTCGCAACGAGGACCTCGCCGCCTCGCGCTGGCTTTCGTTCTTTCCCTGGAAGTTCTTCAGGTATCCCCCCAGGATCTCCCTGAACGGCTTGTAGGGAAAGTTCATTTCGTCACGGCGGCACTTTCCCTCCACGAAGGTCCCGCCTTCGCCGCGGATGAAGTCGCGCAGTTCCTCGGTGAGGCGCGTCTTTCCCGATCCCGCTTTCCCCGTGATGAGAACGCAGGATCCCCGTCCCGCACGTGCCTCCCGGTACAGCGCCTTGAGCCGGTCCAGCTCGCTGTCGCGCCCCACGAACCTGGCCCTGAAGCTGAGACGCACGGAGCGGTCGTTGAGCCCCGGGGCGAAATCCGTGTCTCCCGCGGCAATGCGGTCGAGATCATGGATGAGCCCCGCGGCGCTCTGGTAACGGTTGTCCGGCTCACGGTCCAGAAGTTTCAGCGTGACTGCCTCCAGGACTGGGGGGATCTCCGCGTTGAGGAGGCGCGGAGCCCCGGGAGCGCCGGCGAGCCGGAGGTTCGCCAGCGTGAGCGCGTCTCCGGCGGTGAAGGGGAGCGACCCGGTGATCAGGCGGTACAGTATCACGCCAACGGAATAGAGGTCGCTCCGCTCGTCCACGGATCGCTTCAGGAGCCCGCACTGTTCCGGAGAGAGATACCCCAGCGTTTCTTCGATATCCTCCCGCGGGAGAATATCGGGAAACTCCTGGATGTGCGCTATCCCGAATCCAGTGAGTTTCACCTCCGGGGTAAGTATCACCATGGAAGGGGTGAGACAGCGGTGCACGACACCGGCTCCATGGGCGTGGGCGAGCGCGTCCGCGATGCTCCGCACTATGGACAGCCCCTCGCCGACGGAATGCCGCTTCGCGGCGATAGCATCCGCGAGAGTTGCCCCGCCGTGCCGCTCCGTCACTATGTACGCCCGCTCCAGGAAATCGCCCGCTTCGCGGACGCGAAGGATGTTCCCGTGGGTAAGCCCCGAAACGGCCTTCACTGCCGCCCGGAACCGGATGAGGTCCTCGGAGCGGCGCGACATCATTCCCGGGGATATGAAGAGCGCCTCGACCGGTTCCCCGCCGGATGTCATGTCCATGGCGCCGTACCTGGAGAACAGCCTGCCGTCTGCGATGAGCTCGCCGATCCTGTATCTGTCGTTCAGAATTTTTCCCGTGAGTTCCATTGCTGTATGGGAACCTTGCGGCGTGAATGTGTCCTGATCATACCATAGCGCGCCGGCGTGTAAATTCAAATTTGAATGTGGGCGATATATCCCGATATTCGGCGCAAATGGTGCATTTTCCGGGAACAGTAATTGATCTGGTTTTGATTGTGGCGCGGAAATAAAAATCTTTACAAAATAAACCCTCGGTTATATGGACGGATACCTGGCGCCGATCCGGGCCGGGTTTCGCGGGGGAGCCCCCGCGCAACAGCGAGAAATATCAGGCAATGCAGCATCTGGAGGAATGGCATGAACTTTTCGGAAACCAGCACTGAACTTTTCCAGGCGGATGACAACACCAGGCTACTCACATATATCTGGATGCCCAAAGCGGCGCCCAGGGCGATATTCATCGCCATCCACGGCGGCATGGCCCACGCCGGCGACTGGGTGACCCCCGCGCTCTATTTCATGAAGAAGGGGATCGCGACCTACGCGCCGGACCTGCGCTGGCACGGGACTTTCCCGAAGTACAATCCCGGCGGGAAAGTGATGTTCCACATAGATTCGTACGACCAGTACTGCGGGGACGTGGACAGGTTCTGCAAGTGGGTCGCCGCGAAGCATCCCGGCGTGCCGATGTTCCTTGTCGGGCACTCCAACGGCGCTCTTATCTCCCTCTACTACGGGCTAACCGCGGGCAGGGACGCCGACCTCAAGGGTGTGGTTATCTCGTCGCCCTGGCTGAAGAACAAGGTGGAGGTTTCGCCGATACTCCTCGCCCTGTCGAAGGTACTGTCGAAGGTGGCTCCCACCCTGGCCGTGGTTCCCGAGCCGCTTACGGAAAAGCTCACCCACGACCGCAACATTACGGCGCGTCACTACGCCGACGAGGCGGCGGGCCTCCGGGGCACGAAGGCGACGGTGCGACTCGGCGCAGAGTCGATCAAGACGCAGGAGTGGGTGGTGGAGCACATGGCGGAGTGGAAGCGCTTCCCGGTATTCGCCGCCATCGCGGGACAGGACATGCTGGCGGACCCCGGGGTGAGCGAGACGGCGCTGGGCAAGATGTCCGCCGAGCTTCTCACCCTGCACCGCTACAACGAAAACTATCATGAGAACTTCAACGAAGTGAACCGCGAGAAAATCTACGCCCTCATCGCAGAGTGGTGCGATACGCGGCTGAAGGGCGCGGCGAAGAAGGCCGCCGCGAAGCCAAAGGGCGCATCGAAGCCCAAGGCGAAGTCCAAGGCAAAGCCGAAGAAAAGAAAATAGATTGATGCAGGCGGGGCCCCGGAAGGGGCCCCGGTCATTTCACGAATTCCCGCGAGTCGAACACCTTTCCATTCGCGTCCACGGCGCTGAACCGGAGCTTCCTTCCATCCACGTTGATGGAGCAATAATGGTATTTGAACTCAACCTTTTCCACGTGCTCCCATTCCCTGTACACCGTATCGTCCAGCGGGGAGCCGCCGCCCCCGGTGATCACATAGGCGACTCCGTTCCCCTTCGGAAGGCGGCCGAACTCGTACGCGTGTGTGTGGCCGTGAAATACCATGTCGATGCCGTGCCTTTCGAAGAGGGGCTGGAGTCGTTCCCGGAGGAGGGGCTCGCCGTCGTAGTATTCGCCCGACCAGCTTTTCGTGTAGAGAGGGTGGTGCATGAAGACGAATCGCCAGCCGGCGATACGGCACGCCGCGCTTTCCAGGTCCTTCACCAGCCAGCGGTACTGCTCGCTCCCGGGAGGCATGTCCGCGGGGATGGACTTGTTGCTGTCCAGCACTATGAAGTGCCCGTTGCCGTAATCGAACGAGAACCAGTATTCGTTCCCGGGCTGCTCGAGATACGTCTCGAACCAGGGCACGCGGCCGCGCCCGTCCATTGAGTAATACTCGTGGTTTCCAGGGACGACGTACGTGGGTACGGAGCGGGCGAGTGTACGTATCGGAGTGAAGTGATCGGGCCCCCACTCCTTCCGTGCGCCGGTCCCCACCACGTCGCCCATATTGACTGCGAAGGCCGCCTGAGCGCCGGGCATGGCGTTGATCACCTTCTCCTGCTCCACGGCGCCGTCCCGCGTGTCGCCCCAGACGAGGAATGTGAAGTTCGACGCGTTCACCGGTTCCGTGGTGAATGAAAATATTCCGCTCGACGTACCCCCGGAGCGGACCCTGTAAAAATATTTCGTTCCCCGCGCCAGGCCCGTGAGGCGCGCCCGGTGGATGACGCGCTTTCCCGGAACGCGGATCTCCCGAAGGCGGCGTGCGTCGGTGCCGTAGTGGAGGCGCGTGTCGGCGGGGACGCAGGTCTCCCACATGACCGTCATGGATGCGGGCGATGGATTCTGGAGATAGGGCCCCTTGGTGATGAGCGGTGTGCGCGCGAAGAACGCTTCGAGTCGGGCGCGTTCCGTCCGCGCCGCCGCGAGGGAGCGCGATACCTGCAGCGCCGATTGGGAACCAGTCGCGAGAAGCGCCCGGTCCGCCAGGGCGTTCGCGGCGGAGAGCTCGGAAGTATGGATGTTTCCGGGAGCGGTCGCGAGGGTGAGGAATTCCCGGAGCCTGGTGTTTATTTCCGCGACCGCGTCGCCCTGCCTTTTCAGGACGAGCTGAGTTTTCAGCAGCCCGCCCTTCCCGAAATTGTTACGCACGCGCAGTGCCACCGGTATCGCCTCCCCGGGCCTCGCCTTTTCCGCCAGCGTGACGTGTCCCTGGTCACGGTAGTATCCCGTCCGCCTGCCGCGCACGTAAACCTCGCAGTGATCGTTGACCACGAAGCGCAGGGAAATCGCCGCGCCGTCGACCGGGTGCCCGCCGATCTCCGCCGGGACGAGGACCCGCGCGCGATACCACGCCCAGGAAAAGCTGTTCGTCCGGTAGTGGGGCAGGGGCGCTGCTTCCCAGGAGGAGTCGTCATGCGCGGGTGCCCCGAACTTCCGGTCGTCGGCAGGATTGAATTTCCATTCCGCGGACGCGGGTACGGTGAAGGACGCCGTGGCCCGCTCCAGGTGAGCGATCTTCTGATATAGTGGAAGAAGACCCGCGTCGAGGCTGATAAGGGACGCGTCCGCGAAGACGCCGAATGGCTTCGAGAGCGCGCATTTCAGGGTGATGCGGAATGTCTCCCCGCCCGAGGCGCGTCCGGTGAGAAGGAGCCTTCCCTTCGATCCGAAGGTGCCGCGCGATTCGCCGTCGATGAATATCTCCCCGCCCGTGTCCGCGACCGCCTGGAAAAACACCGCCTTTCCCTTCATCCCGGCGGGTATGGCGACTTCGCGGCTGAAGGAGCATTCCCGCACTCCCCTCCAGTAGCCGGGCAGCGTCACACGTTCTGCCATGCCGCCGTTGCGGAAGCCCGCCGGGGCGTAATCCCAGACGCCGAGCTCCGTGCGGTTCAGGGGGAAGGAATCGCCCCGGGCGGCAGCCCGCTCTCCCCTGGATGACCGGGTGTGCAGTGCGGGGGACAGGGCAAGCAGCATGATGATACAGAAAGCCGCGGATCGGTGCATGGCGTCATCCTTGCGTATCGGATTTCGAGCAGTCTGGCCGATATCGGGAAAAAAGTCAACCACGAGGCGGGAATGACGGGCGCGCCCGGCCGGTACTTTTACTTGACAGCGGGGCGGAGCGGATTGTATCTTACATATGCGCTACTGGTGAGGATGATATCATGCTTCGACGAAAACCGATGATGTGCCTTCTTGCGATGCTTGCGGTTCTTTTCACCGTTTCCTGCGACCTCGAGGAGGAAAAAGACCTGATCCGGGTGCGGATTTTCTGTTACAGTTCGGAACTGGATGCGGGCTTTTCCGGATGGTATATCATAGACGGCGAAAGCCCGCAGTTCTTCACTGTCGAAACGCCCCAGGGCGGGGTTGATGGAAGCGTGTATTACACCGAGATCCAGCTTGAGGATATCGAAGAGCTTGAGATTGAAGTCATAACCCTCGCGATCTCCACGTCGCTCGCCATCAAGATTTACAAGGACGACGTCAAGGTGAAGGAAGTGAACCAGGACGCTTCGACGAGCCCCGCCATCATCCGCCTGAACACGACATACACCTACGGCGAGAGCAGCGACTCCAGCTCGGACTCGTGATGCCCGGATGCGCCGGTTAATACGATGACATCCAAATCCCACATGGGACGTCAGCCAATGATGCGGTTCGCGGCGGTCTTCATGATGCTCGCCTGCGCGGCATTGTCCCACTCCTGTTCCGATGACGAGAAAGATCCCATCGCCGTGCGTATTTTCTCCTATGGCGCGGACTTCAGCGGCACGTACATTTTCAACGGCGGGACCGCGGTCACCATCCCAAGTGGTGAGAAAAAGGAGGTGCTCTACTACTGGGAGCACACCTTCGAGGAACTCGACCAGGTGGAGGTCGATGTCAAGACCGGAGGCACAGCGACCTTCGTTGCCGTGCGGGTGTATCGCGACGGCGTGAGGGTCAAGGAGTCGGTCAACTCATCCGCTTCCGGTGCGGAGCTGACGGCGTATCTCACCTACACCTACGACGAGGAAGACGTCTCCGGGGATTGACCGCACCCATCCCGTCCCGCATGGAGCGCCGCGTCTTTCCAATTTCTGCTTGATATTATCGAAAGACCGTTGCCGGATAACCGTATGTCCGGCGGGGAAAATCATGTGCGGGCGGCATGCCGATTGTTCCGGTCGATGCGGATGCGACTGCCGCTCGTCATTCCCGCAGTCGTGGCGGTATCGCTCCTCGCGGCGTGCGCGGCGAACCAGCCGGGTGATGCGGCTCCATCAGCCTCGAAAGGAGTGCTTGATCTTTCGCGCAGGGATATCGAAAAAAACGGCGCCGTCAGCCTCGACGGCGAATGGGAATTCCACTGGCGCAGGCTGCTCGCGCCGGCGGAGCTCTCGGGCAAAAGTGTCGCCCCTTCCTGTTACGCGAAGGTGCCGGGCAACTGGAGCGGGTGCGGATTGGGTGATGCAATTTCCTGCCGGGGGTACGGCACGTACCGGCTCACGGTCAAAATGGGGGACAACCGGGGACTCTTTGCGCTGAAGGTGGACGATATCAGCCATGCCTACCGACTGTGGATCAACGGCGCAGATGTCATTTCCGGAGGGACCGTCGCCGACAGCGGGGATAAGATGGTGTACCGCAATGTCCCCCGTGTGGGTGTGTTCCGGGCGCAGGGCGAATCGCTGGAAATCGTCATCCAGGCTTCCAATTTCGACGATGTTATCTGCGGCATTGCCAGGAGCATCAGGATCGGCACGGTTTCTCAGATAATACGCGCCCGCGATGCCGGCGTCGCTTTCAACCTGTTCCTCTTCGGAAGCCTCCTTGTCATGGGGCTTTACCATTTAAGCTTCTATGTGATGAGAAGAAAAGATCCGTCGGCGTTCTACTTCGGCGCCTTCTGCCTCATCATCGCGGCGCGGACCCTGCTGACGGAAGAACGTTTTCTTTACGAGCTGGTGCCGCGCCTCACCTGGAACGCGGGGCTTCGCCTGGAGTTCCTTACACTTCTGGCCGCTTTCGCCTTCGTTCTCTTCATTCGGTCCTTGTACAGAGCAGAGTTCAGCGGGCGGGTTCTCGCCGTGTTCGGATACGTGAGCGTCGCGTACGGCGGGGCGGTTATCGTGCTTCCACTGTGGTATTCCATCAGGATACTTCCGTATTACCAGGCCGCGATGACAGTCGCGGGGATCTATGTCATCGTCACCCTCGCCATGGCGGTGTACAGGAAACGGGAGGGCGCGGACCTCATAATCGCCGGATTCATCTTCCTGTTCGCGGCGGTTATCAACGATATCCTGCATTCCCACCTGGTGATCCAGACGGCGTACCTGGTTCCCTTCGGGATATTCATATTCATATTCCTGCAGTCGTTCGTCCTCGCGAGGCGCTTCTCGAAATCGTTTTCCAGCGTGGAGGAACTGTCCGAAAAGCTGAAGAAGTACGCCGACCATCTGGAGGAGATGGTCGACGAGCGCACGCGGGAGCTCGCCGAGGAAAAGGAGAAGCTGCGGATCCGTCACGAGATCATGGAGAATGACCTGAAGATGGCCCGGAGCATCCAGCAGCAGCTCATGCCGGAGAGGAGTCCCACCGGCTATATTCACGCGCTGTACCGGCCGATGGACCTGGTCGGCGGGGACTACTACGATTTCATCCGCTTCCGCGACTCGGAGAAAATCGGAATCTTCATCAGCGACGTATCCGGGCACGGCGTTCCCGCGGCGCTCATCGCCTCGATGGTGAAGAGCCTCATCCTCCGCGCGGGCGACCACAGGAACGATCCGGCCCGCATGCTCGCGTACCTCAACAAGTCGCTCCTGGGGCACACGGGCGGCAATTTCATCACCGCCTTCTACGGCATTTACGATCCGGCGGTGAGGAAGATCGTCTACGCCAACGCGGGTCATCACCCGCCCTATGTCGTGACGGTCGGGAACGTCAGCCAGCTTGATCGCGGTAAGAGCGTGCCACTCGCGATCCTGGACGGCGAGACCCTGCTGGAGCGCAACAAGGGGTACGTCAACGTCGAGGAGTTCATCGAACAAAACAGCAGGATCATTCTGTATACCGACGGTCTCATCGAA
>JAGODF010000292.1 GCA_017998375.1 Spirochaetota bacterium | reverse complement strand
GCCTTCAGAAGAGATCGCCACACTGCGCTTGCGATGACACTGTATGGAGACTCCCAGAGCAAAATTCATGGGCGATTGGCCTCACGCAAAGCCCCTGAAGGCCCCGCAGGGTCTCGCCTGCGCCCATACAGCAGGTCGCAGAAAAGTACTGCACATATCATCCCATCCTTTAGCCGTGCGCCATAACGGGGTCTGGGGCGGAGCCCCTGAAGGCCCCGCAGGGTCTCGCCCGCGCCCTTACAGCGGGTCGCGGGCAAAGCCCGCGAATTTGAATTGAAATATCATGCCATTTTTTATATATTATGTCCGGAAAGGGGCTTTTTTCATTAAAGATTTGACAAATTCCGCCGATATAATTAGTAGATTATAAAAGGGTTACAAACATGGTAATCGACAAGATAGGCAACATCAACAACATCCCGGAAAGCAACAGGTCGAAATCCGTATCGCGGTCACGGGAGACCAGCAGGAACGACAAGGTGGAGATATCCTCCGAGGCCAAGCAGGCGGCGGAAACCTCCCACTACACCCGGATGGTCCGCGACACCAGCGACCCCGAAAGGGCGCAGAGAGTCCGCGAGATCAAGGACCAGATCGCCAACGGAACCTACAATTTTGACGACGCCCACGTTGTTGAGATGGTGGCCGACAAGATCGCGACCTACCTCCTTCGCAGATAACGGGTCGGTCTTCAACTGAAACCGGGCAAAGCGGAAGTCATGGACTTCCGCTTTTTTCGTTCCGGGGGCTTAAAAAAACTTGCAATTGCCCTCCCCGGGGCCCCACAGTAACGGGAGTGGCGCCACGCAAAATAGTAGGTGAAGCGCGCCGCGCAGGTCGATATACATAGTAAGATCACCCGAACAGGTTACATAGCCGGACATGGATATCATCCCCGATTTTCACATACCGTCCCAGATATACCTCCGCGAGGACGTCTACACCGACATAGGCGCCATCGTGAGGAACTACGGGTCCCGGGCGGTGTTCATCACCACCATGGCGGACATGGAGCTCTTCGAGGAGGTCATCGGGAAGATATCGGCGAGCGTGATCAAGGCCGGCGTGGGCTGGATAGTCTACGACGAGATCCCCGAGTCGCCCAACACGGAGCAGATCGACTCCGCGGTATTCTTCATCAAGAAAACCAAATGCGATATCATCCTGGCCTTCGGCGGACACGACGCCATCAACGCCGCCAAGGCGATATCGGTCCTGGTGAACAACTACCTGTTCTGCGAGGAGCTCTTCGAAAGCCCCAAAGTGGAGAACCCGGTGCGCCTCATCACCATGCCCGCCTACCCCGTCTTCGGTTTCGAGGTGGCGCCCATGCTCTACCTGACTGACATCCACGACAGGCACAAGCGCTTCTTCAAGAGCCAGCACCTCTACCCGCTGGTGTCCATCATCGACCCGAAGATATCCCTGGCCGTCGACGAGGAGAAGAGCGTGGGGGGCGCCATCTGCTCTCTGGCGATATCCACGGAATCGGTCATATCGAAGAAAAACAACGGCCTGCTGAACACGCTGGCACTGCGCTCCATCGACCTGACCTTCAAGAACCTGCCGGTCATCTACCGCGACCCGGCGAACCTCGCGGCGCGCACGCAGCTTTCCCTGGCCTCGGTCATGGCGGGGATCGCCTTCTCCATGGCGGAGCTCTCCGTCACCATGGCCATCGCCATGGCGATCTGCTCCACCTCCAGCATCAGCATCGAGAACGCCATGGGGGTGATACTGCCCCACATCATGGAATACAACCTCACCTCGTCGCCGGGCAAGTACGTGCAAATGTCGAAGGTGATGGACGAGGACGTGAAGGACATCACCGTCATCGAGGCCGCCATCAAGGCCGTCGAGGGAGTCCGCAAGCTCGAGATGGAAGTGGACATTCCCCAGCGCCTCTCCCAGTTCGAGATACCCAAGACAGAGCTCTCGGCGATAGCCGGCATCGCCATCAATTACCCGTTCCTCGAAAACGCGCCGCGCCCCCTCTCCAAGAACGAGATCGAGACCATCCTGATCGCCGCGTACTGACCATGGACCGGGAATCACTCCTCGCGCTCATCCGGGAATTCAAGGCTGGCCGCACGGGCGAGGAGGAACTGCTCTCGCGACTGGAGTCCCTTCCGTACGAGGACCTGGGCTTCGCCAAGGTTGACCACCACCGCGCCCTGCGCTGGGGCTTCCCGGAGGTGATCTTCTGCCAGGGAAAAACCGCGGAGCAGGTCCGCGACATCGCCCTGAAGATCGTCGGGCACGGCGCGAACCTCCTGGCCACGCGCGCCAACCCGGAAACCTACGCCCTTCTTACGAAAAGCCTCCCTGACGCGAAATACGACGAAACCGCCCGCACCATATCGCTGATCACCCGTGAAATCAAGCGGATCAAGGGGAGGGTGATGATACTCACCGCCGGCACCTCGGACCTGCCGGTGGCGCGCGAGGCACTGGAAACGGCGCGCATGCTGGGTCTCGACGCGTCCCTGGTGACTGATATAGGCGTGGCGGGCATTCACCGCCTGCTGGACCACCGTGATGAGCTCGCGCGCGCCGCGGCGGCGATAGTGGTCGCGGGCATGGAAGGAGCGCTTCCTTCCGTGGTCGCGGGACTGGTCGCCTGCCCCGTGATCGCAGTACCCACGTCCGTGGGCTACGGAGCCTCCTTCGGCGGCATCGCGCCCCTTCTGGGAATGCTCAACTCCTGCGTGCCCGGCGTCGCGGTCCAGAACATCGACAACGGCTTCGGCGCCGCGTTCCTCGCCTTCAGAATCCTTGCCGCCGCCGGGAAAGAACATGCAGAGTGAAAACATCCTCATCCTGGACGTGGAGCTTGGCGCCTCCGGGGACATGCTCCTGGCAGCGCTCATAGACCTGGGACTCGACGCCGGCGCCCTGGCGAAGTCCCTTGCGGGCCTTCCCGTCGCCGGCTGGCGCGTGTCGTCGGAGAAAACGGAACGGCACCACTTCGCGGGGAGCCGCTTCATCGTGGAGTGCCGCGACGAGGCCGAGGAACGGGACCTCGCCGGCATCACCGCCATACTCAACTCGGCGGGCCTGCCGGGAAGGGCCGCCGAAAGGGCGGTCCTGGTTTTCGAAACGCTCGCCGCCGCCGAGGCCTCGGTCCACGGCGTCTCCCCCGGCGAGATTCACTTCCACGAGGTGGGAGCCCTGGACAGCATCATCGACATCGCGGGCTTCTGCGCCGCGCTGGAACTGCTCGGCGTCGAGCGCATACACTACGGCGACATACCGGCGGGAAAGGGCACCGTCGCGTCGCGGCACGGCGATATCCCCCTGCCCTCCCCCGCGGTGAGCGCCCTTGTGAAGGGCCGCTCAGTCGTGTTCACCGGCCGCCGGGGCGAGCTCATCACCCCCACCGCGGCAGCCATCCTCGTGGCCCTGGGCTCTCAGGAACCGGCGCCCCCCGGCGTCATGCTCGCAACCGGAACAGGCTTCGGCTCCAGGGAATACCCGTTCCTCTCCTGCACGCGCGCCTTCCTGGCGGAACCACGCGGCTCCGGCGGGGAACTCCTCGTCCAGCTCGAGTGTGCTATCGACGACATGAATCCGCAGATCTACCCCTGGCTGATGGACCTCCTTCTGGAAAGCGGCGCCCTGGACGCGTACTTCGTCCCCGCCGTCATGAAGAAGGGTCGCCCGGGCACTCTGGTCACAGTGATAGCCGAACCCGGGATTGAGCCGCGCCTGAAAGAGATACTCTACAGGGAAACATCCACCATCGGTATACGTGAACTCGGGGTGCGGCGCGAGAAGCTCGAAAGGCGCTTCGAGGAGGTGACCGTCGAGGGGCGCACGGTGCGGGTGAAGGTCTCCAGCCACGGTGGCTCCGTGGTGAACGCGCAGCCAGAGTTCGAAGACTGCAAAAAGGTGGCGAAGGAAACGGGGCTTCCCCTCAAGGTGGTGATGGAGCGCGCCCGCGAGGAGTTTGCGCGGAGAGGCTGATCAGCTGGCGATTAGGTTCAGCTCTTCCGACGAGAAGATCTTGTCGATGTCCAGAATGATGACGTAGCCGTTGTTGTGCTTCGCCACGCCGATGATGTACCTGCCGGATATCCCCTTGAGGATAGGCGGCGCCGGCTCGATGTTCCCCGCCTCGAACTTCACCACGTGGCTCACCGTGTCGATGGCAAGCCCTATCTGCCTGCCCCTGATATCCACCACGATGGCGCGCTTGTCCGTGGTCTCCGCCCGGGCCTCGTGGCTGAAGCGTTTGCTCAGGTTGATGATAGGGATCACCTTGCCCCGGAGGTCTATGACGCCCATGATGAAGGGCGCCGATTTGGGGAGCCGCGTGACTTTCGGGAGCTTGAGAATTTCCTGCACCTTCAGGATCTCAATCCCGTATTCCTCGGTGCCCACCTTGAAGCAGACGACCTGGAGCGAATCCATGAGTTTCGTTTCTTTTTCCATCGCAAAACCCGGTTCCCACGTGAATTTCCCAGCGCGCGGCCTGTCGGGACCCCGCTATACAGTATGGGTAAGATAACACAACTTTTCAATAATAAAATGCGCCGCCTGAGAATTTTTTAAACCGGCGCCGGGGCTTTACCTGAAGTAATACCCATACACATACAGCACCACCCCCGCCGCGATGAACCCCAGCACCTTGGGGAAAAAGGGGTCCCTCCCGCGCAAAAGGAGGTCCACCGCCCCGATGATGATACCGAAGAACGCCGCGGTAATCCCCGCCGACACGAAATCGTACTCGAACAGGTACACAATGCCCGCCAGGAGGACGCCAATGGCGATGTCGATGATGTCAACCAGCTCGATGCGAAAGCGAAGCAGTTTCCTTACTCGTTCGCCCGCCCCGATGTTGTCCTCCGGGCGGAAATACCGCTGCCTGGTCCTTTCGAGGACCTGCTTTCGCTCAGCGTCCCTGCCCTCGGGCTTTTTCTCCCCACCCACCCCGTAGTTCTTCCCGATGAGTTTCAGGACCTCCCGGTTGCCTATGGACGCGAAAAGTTCGGCCCTGGCGCGGAACTTCTCGCTCAGGTCGATAGGGCGGCCGGTCTGGGCGTTCCGTTCCACGGAGATTTTCCCGTCGATGATGACTGCATAGTACGGAATGCCCCCTTCCTCGG
>JAGODF010000015.1 GCA_017998375.1 Spirochaetota bacterium | reverse complement strand
GAATAAGGACCAGCATTCCTGCCGGGGCTGCAGGGCCGACGGCCGGCACACGCGCTGCCAGATATATGACTGCTGCGTAACCATGGGCGGGAAGGAGTTCTGCTTCGATTGCGACTGCTTTCCCTGCGAGCGGCTCACCGGGTTCGCGGCCTTCCATCCCGGCAAGCTCTTTGCCCATTACCGGCACGTGGCGATAGACAACCTGGTAAGCATCAGGGATAGGGGCCTATCGGAGTGGATAGGGGAGATGAACAGGGCGGTCATGTCCGGGGAGTACGCCATCCAGGTGAAAAACGGCAGCGGTCATATCGACCAGTCGCCCTGTCCGTGCGTGAAATTGTCGCTGTCCGGGAAGGAGGACCGGGAGGTAAATAATTCTTGACTGTCCTACGCGGACGGGTATCCTTTCCTGACCGGCGGAAGACATGGATCGTGTTGCAGAAGCGGTAAAAAACGGAAAACAGGTAAAGCTCATCGCCTACTCGGTGAGCCCACGCATAGAGGCGCGCCTCAAGGACGTGCTCCGCCTCTACCTCGAGCACCATCGCTGTGATGTGCTCCACGACACCCTCTACACGGCGATCAAGGAACTGCTCATCAACGCCACGAAGGCGAACTACAAGAACATCTTCTTCGAGAACTACAACACCCGGAACCGCGCCGAGAACGTCATCGATTACCAGACGTCCCTCAAGCTCTTCAGGCTGGAAATGAGCCGCGAGGGGGCCCAGTACCTCACCAGGCTCTCCCGGTTGAAGGACCTCAAGGCCGAGGTTCTCTTCCGCATGGAGGGGGAAAGCCTCGTCGTGAAAGTGGCCAACCCGGCGGGTATGACGGAAATCGAGATGGGCAACGTGAACAGGAAGCTCGAGTTCGCCAGGGGCTGTCACGACATAACCGAATATTTCGATTCCCAGGAAGACGACCCGCACCAGGAAGGGGCGGGGCTGGGCCTCATCCTCATCGCGATGATCGCGCGGAGCCTGGGCATGGGAGAGAGAGGTTTCCGCGTCATGTCGGGGAACGGGCAGACCGTTGCCTCCCTGGAGGTCCCCCTCACCGAGACGACACTTACCAATTTTCGGACAAGCACTGGCAGGCGGGAAGCCTGATGTGAAGGGACTGGTGATGGCTACCATGCTGGAGGCGAAGCCCCTGGTGGAGGCGTTGTCCCTCGCGCCGGTCGCGGGCGGTCCCTGCCGCGTCTACCGCGGCGACGGCATCGTGCTGGCGGTATCGGGCATCGGGAAGGTGAACGCGGGAGTGGCGCTGGCGTACCTCGCGGTGAAACACGGCGTGCGCGTTGCGGTGAACCTGGGTGCCGCCGGATCGACGTCCGGGAACCTGGGGCTGGGCGATATCAGGCACGTCAACAGGATCGTGGAATACGACAGGCCGCATATCATGGGGAGGGAGATGCGCGTCACCCGGCCCGATACGCTTCCCGGCTTCGAGACAGCGTCGCTCGCCACGCAGGACGTGCCGGTCATAGAGCCGGAGCTGCGCGGCGCCATGGCGGCGTACGCGGAGCTGGTGGACATGGAGGGGGCGGCGGTCCTCCAGGCGGCGGGGATGTTCGGGATACCGTGCTACCTGTTCAAGATAGTGAGCGATACGCCCGCCCACGTCGCCGACCGCGATATCGTCGATAACATACGCGCCGTGAGGGAAGCGCTCTGCGGCTTCTTCAGCGGGCGCGTGCTACAGGCGCTCCCTGACGGCGGCGAAGAGTTCGCGGTCGACCACGCGTGAGAGGGAGTTCAGCACCGTCTCCTTGCGGGCGCCGCGCTGGATGTCCAGGCGCGCGGCCAGGAGCAGCGACTGCGCGTACATGTCGTTCGTTTCTTTTTTCATGAAATCCTCGTGGTATGGGACTTACTGTACATCTTCGTCATTTTTCCCCCCCGCCTTGATAGTCCCGGTCGGTACTTTTTTATGTTGACATAATTTATTATTTATTATATGTCATTAAACTTAAAAAATATAACACTTTCACCAGTAGTGATCAGCCATATACATACACGGATACCGCGTCATTTTTTCAAGGGGTGATAAGGGCTCCCTGTCCGGGAACCCATTCATCGCCGGGCCCCTTATCGGGGGCTACGCCGCGCGGTATCGTCCCTGACGAGGAGCCGCAATGGAAAAGAACAGCAGGAAGCTCGACATCACGATCAACCGCATCGAGAAGGCGCCGCACATTCCCAACATGGTGGTAGACCAGATCGTGAAGCTGATATCGGACGGCGTGCTGAAGCCCGGAGACAAGCTGCCCTCGGAGCTGGAAATGACGCGGCGCTTCGGTATCAGCCGCATCTCCCTCCGCGAGGCGATGAAGCTCCTGGAAGCGAAAGGTTACATCGAGTCGCACGGACGCAAGGGAAAGTACATCCGTTCCATAGTGGACGGCAACCTCGCTTCCACCATAGAGGGGATGATATCGGTGGACCACGAGAAGATCTGGGAGCTCCTGCAGGTGCGGCGCATCATCGACTCCGAGGCGGCGGCGCTCGCGGCGACGAAGGCCACGGCGGCGCAGATCGACGGGCTGATGTCGTTCGTGCGGCAGATAGAGTCGCTCGGCGTCGACATGATGGTGGACCGGCGCGAGGGCGGCCGGCTCTACGCGAAGTTCTACAACGACCTGGCCGATGCGACGAACAACACGATCTTCGCGCACATCATGAAGTCGATATCGTCGATCCTCCGCGGCGCGCTCCCCTACAGCCGTACCAAGCTCAAGGGAGTGGACAACAGTTCGCGCGCCATCTTCGACCAGCACATGGCGATCCTCTCGGCGGTGGAGAAGCGCGATCCCGACGCGGCGCGCGCCGCCATGCTGGAACACATCGACTGGCTGGAGACGACTCTCAAGAAGATACTGGAATGATTCTGATCGCTTTTTAACGGCAACCACAGAGGCACAGAGACACAGAGGGTTAACGGTTTAAAGAAGATATTCTGTTACTTCGCTGCGCTTCGGCCGGAATGACAATCAAGTGTATAAAAACTGAATTAATGCTTTTCTCTGCGCCTCCGTGCCTCTGTGGTTAATGAACAGTTCTGTAGTGGTGGTTGTTATCATGTCTGGAATGGATTGCAAACAATGAAAATACTGGTACTCAGCGACATACACGGCGCGATGGAAAAAGTCCGCGCGGCGTCGGACCTCATCGCGGGCGCGGACCTGGTGGTCATCGCGGGCGATATCACGCGGAAGGGCGGGCGCGGCGAGGCGGAGGAGCTCCTGGGCCTGGTGGAGGCGCGCAACCGGAAAATTCTCGCGGTGCACGGCAACATGGACCGCGACGAGGTGCGCGCGCTCCTGGAGGAGCGCGGGTACGGCGTCCACGGCGCGGGACGAGTTGTCGGCGGGACGGGGTTCTTCGGCGTGGGGGGATCGAATATCACCCCCGTCCACACGCGCAGCGAATACGATGAGGAAACCATCATGGAACTGCTGGAGAAGGGCTACGACACGGTCCGCGGCGCGCGCGAGAAGGTGCTGGTGTCGCACACGCCGCCGAAGGGGATATGCGACAGGACCTTCCTCTTCATACGCGCCGGCAGCGTGAGCGTTCGCGACTTCCTGGCCGCGCACGACGACGTGCGCCTCTGCCTCTGCGGGCACATCCACGAGGCCGCCGGCTGGCGCTTCGAGGGGAACGCCTGCGTGGCCAACGCCGGCGCCTTCAAGCGCGGGCGCTACCTGGAGGTCGATTTCGGCGCCGGCATCACCGTGCGCCCGGGGAGGCTGAAATGAGCGGTACGCCCTGCGTCTTTTGCGATATCGTTTCCGGGAAGTCCCCGGGGCACGTGGTCTACGAGAACGAGCTCTCAGTGGTGCTGCTGGACATCCATCCCTACACGGCGGGGCACTGCCTCGCGATCCCGAAGCGCCACGTCCCCTGGTGGCACGAGCTCACGCCGGAGGAGAACGCGAGCCTCTTCGACGCGGCGCGCGTGGTGTCGGAGAGGATGATGAAAAAGCTCAAACCCGATTTCGTCTGCCTCTACGCCCGGGGCCGGCGCATCCCCCACACGCATATTTTCCTGGTGCCCACCTTCGGCGGCGACGTGCTGGACCGGTTTTTCAACGCGCTGGAGAACTTCCAGGAATCGCCGGAGCGGCTGGCGCGGCTGAAGTCCCCGGAGGCCATGCGGGAGGCGGCGGCCCTGCTCGGGGAGGAGTGAGGGACCCGGGAAGGCCGGTTTTTTCTGTTGACCTTTTCCCCGGTTTAATAACGCTTGCAAAATTAACGCCGCATGGGGTAGTGTGGCCGTGAATCTGTCTGGCGGTAGTATGATGAAATCCCTGAAAATGTCCATAATTCCCGTACTCGCGGCGGCCCTGTGCCTGGGCTTCGTGTCCGATTCCCGGGCGGACCTTTTCAACTTCATCACGGTGACCGACATCGTGAAGAAGGTGAAGAAGCGCTTCGCCGAGATCGACTCCTATCAGGCCGATTTCACCATGGTGTCCCACAAGCTGGGCGCCGTGAGCCGGCAGACCGGGACCATCAAGTACAAGGCCTCCAACAAGGTGCTCATCGACTGCTTCGGTCCCCGCAGGTACCAGATCGTGTCGGACGGGAGAAAGATGTGGATCTACATCCCCGCCATGAACTCGGTGGTGCGCCAGGACCTGAAGTCCGACAGCGACTCGCTGTTCAGCACCGGCACGAAGAGCGGCCTGAAACGGCTCTTCTCGAAGTACCACTACAAGTTCGCGTCGAAGAACCAGCCGGAAGTGCAGAGCGACGGTTCGAAGATGTACACGCTTTTCCTGAAGCAGAAGGAAAGCCGGGGCGGCTTCCGTACCATGAAGCTCTGGGTGGGTGAGGACTTCTTCATCACCCGGGCCGAGGGGGAAACCGCCATAGGCAAGAAGGTCGAGATGGACCTCCGCAACATAAAGACTAACGTGTCCCTTCCCAACGGGCTTTTCAAGTTCGATATACCGGCCCAGGCGAAGGTAGTGATCAATCCACTGATGAGCGAGGAATAACAGGACGTGGCCAGCATCGGAGAAAAACTAGTATCGGCGCGGGAGTTAAAGAAGCTCACGCGCAAGGAAGTGGCGAAGGAAACGAACATCCCCCCGAGGTACATCGAGGCTTTGGAGGAGGAGGATTTCGACAAGCTCCCCAGCGAGACCTATGTCATCGGGTTCCTCAGGTCCTACGCCGAGTATCTCAAGATCGACGCCGAGGAGATCATCCAGGCGTACAAGGGTTACAAGATAGGAGAGAGCGCCACGCCGCTGGAGGAGCTCACGAGGCCCACGAGATCGCCCATGCTGGTGAACCTTACCTCGTATTTCAACAAGTACCGCAACTATTTCTACATCGGCGCCATCGCCGTGGGGTTTCTCCTGGTCATCATGCTCTTCAGCTCCATTTTCTCCTCGCGGGTGGATGACGGCGGCGAGGACGGGATGGCCGGGCTGAAGGACAAGACCGGCGACAAGAAGGCGTACATGGGCAACTACCACAAGCTGGTGCTGCGCAACGACGTGGGGAACGCCATCGTGTCGACCAACGAGGGCGTCTTCTTCACCGTGGACAAGCGCGACGCGATGTTCATCCTCCGGGGGATAAAGAACCGGGAGGCGGCGGTGATAGAGATATCCCCCGGGAACATGGTGGAGACCATCGGAAAGGACGCGCCGAAGACCGTGAACATCAAGGGCTGTCCCCGCGAGGTGGAGTTCACGCTGAAGGCGGTTACCGACAACAGCGCCAACATCAAGGTGCGCCTGGGCAAACAGTTGGAGGGCGTCGAGGCGCCGGATGCCACCGAGGCGGAGAAAAAGGTGGAGACCCAGACGCAGAGCAGCAGCGTCATCGCGCGGGACGAGAAGAACCTGAACATAGTAATGGACGCGCAGTTCTTGCAGAAATCGTTCATCGAGGTGTACCTCGACGGCATGCTGAAGCGGCGCGGCATGGTGCCCCAGGGCGTCAGCGAGCGCTGGGACGCCACGAGCCACATCCAGGTGCGCATCGGCAACGCCGGCGGCGTGAAGGTGAAGATCAACAACAAGGAATACAACTGGGGCGGTCCCGGCCAGGTGGCGAACAAGGTTGTGACCTGGAAGAAGGACCCGGCGAACCCCAACAAGTATGATATCATGGTAAAAGACTGGTAGAAGGTGTTCCTTTCAGGCTCACTCTCCTATCATATCATCTCCCTCGGATGCTCCAAGAACCTCGTTGATTCGGAGAAGCTCAACGGCGAAATGTCGTCGGCGGGCTTCCGTTTCTCCGGGGACCCCGCGGCCAGCGACATCCTCATCATCAACACCTGCGGCTTCATAGAGGACGCGAAAAAGGAATCGATAGGCGTGATACTCGACGCGGCCGCTGCGTTCCGCGCCGCGCCTCCGCGCCGCCGCATGAAAATCGCGCACTCCGGTGCCGGGGCGGCGCCGTTCGGCAGGAAGCTCGCGGTGGTGGGGTGCCTGGCCGAGCGCTACGCCGCAGAGCTTGGGCGCGACCTGCCGGAGATAGATTTCCTTTACGGCGTCCTCGATGGCGGCTTCGTCCCGGCGTTCTGCCGCGAGTTCGGCATCCGGGGAAGAAAGCCCCGGACCGTCCAGGTTCCGCTCACGCCCGGCGCGCCTTTCGCGTACCTCAAGATAGCCGAGGGATGCTCCAACAACTGCAGCTACTGCGCCATCCCGCTCATCCGCGGCGCGCACCGCTCGTATCCCCCGGCGCAGGTCCTGGCCGACGCGCGCGCGGCCGCGGCGCGCGGGGCGCTGGAGGCGAACATCGTGGCGCAGGACATCGCCGCGTACCGGAGCGGCGGCCTGCGCCTCCCGGGGCTGGTGCGGAAAATTTCGGCGGTGCGCGGCATCAAATGGATACGCCTGCTCTACTGCCACCCGGATCATATCGACGACTCCATCATCCGCCTGGCGGAAGACGTGCCGAAAGTGGTTCCCTATCTCGACATCCCGTTCCAGCACGCGTCCCGGAAGATACTCCGTTCTATGGGAAGGCGGGGCGACGCGGAGACGTACCTGCGCCTCGTGGAAAGGATTCGGACGATGGTCCCGGGCATCCACATCCGCTCCACCTTCATGACCGGGTATCCCGGCGAGGGCGAGGACGATTTCAGAACGCTCTTGGAGTTCGTGCGGGAAGCGAAGCTCGAGCGCGTGGGATGCTTCGCGTATTCGCCCGAGGAGGGAACGCGCGCCGCGGCGCTGAAGGGCGCGGTCCCGGCGCGGACGTCGCGCGCGCGGCTGCGGAGGCTCATGGAGGCGCAGAAGAGGATCTCGCGTGCGAAAATGCGCGCCATGGTGGGGCGCACGGTGGAGGTGCTCATCGAGGAGCACCTGGGCGGCAACCAGTGGATGGGCCGCAGCGAGTTTGACGCTCCGGAGGTGGACGGGATTTTTTTCTTGACCGCGAAGGGCGCCTCGACCAACACTATTGTCAGGGCGGAAGTGACCGACGCGGTGGAATACGACCTCATCGGCGTGTCAAATTGAGTGTCCGCCCTTCCGGGAAAGGGTGATAGTAAGATGAAGATCACACGGGAAATCGTCCTGAGCGTGCCGAACCTCCTTTCGGCGCTCCGCATCATCCTTATCCCGCTCTTCCTGTACCTGGTGTTTCTCCGCACGTCCATGGCGATGTTCTGGGGGCTCGCCGTGTTCTGCATCGCCTCGCTGACGGACCTCATCGACGGCTGGAGCGCGCGCAAGCTCAACCAGGAGTCGGACTTGGGGCGCTTCCTCGATCCCCTGGCCGATAAGTTCCTGGTCATCTCGGCGTTCGTCGCCCTGCTCTTTCTCGATCCGCTCATCCCGTTCTGGATGGTGCTCATCATCGTCCTGCGCGACCTTCTCATCACGCTCATGCGCTATCTCTCGCTGAAGAAAGGCACCACACTGCGCACCAGCAGGTTCGGCAAGGTCAAGACCTTCTTCCAGATGATCTCCATCATTATCATCATCATGGTGTTCATCGTGCAGCGTTCCGGGCTTATCACCGGCCACCAGTTCCCCATCGACGGGCCGGTGAACCTCAAGAGCGTGCCCGAGTACCTGGCTTCCGACAATCCGTACCGGTACCTCATCACCGGGCCCTATCTCCTGATGGCGCTGGTCACGCTGCTCACCGCGCTTTCTGGCGCGCGCTATCTCATCACGAACTGGCGCGTCCTCATCCCGCCCTACAAGACGGAGGAAGAACGCTGATGTGGTGGAAGGAGCTCCTCTTCACGGCGTTCTACGCCGGATATTTTCCCGTGGGCCCGGGCACGGCGGGCACCCTGGTGGCGCTCGCGATCTACCTCCTGGAGTACCTGGCCTTCGGGCAGTACAGCTGGGTGGTGAACCTCGTCATGGTGGCGCTCCTGGCGTACCCGGCAATCAAGCTGGGGGATGCCGGCGAGGAGTACTTCGGCGTGAAGGACCCCCAGCAGGTGGTCCTCGACGAGGTGCTGGGCTACTGGATCTCCGTGCTCTTCTGGCCCTTCGACTGGAAGATCGCCCTGGCGGCGTTCTTCATTTTCAGGATTGTCGATATGATCAAGCCGCCGCCCATCAGGAGCCTGCAGGAAAAACGCGGCGGCCTCGGGATTATGATTGACGACTATCTCGCCGGCGTGTACACTAACGTCATCATCCTGGCCGCGGTGCTGTTGCTGCGGTTCCTCGGATGGAATGTATTCTAATCCGCGCACTGGAGCATGCCCCATGACAGCGAAGCGTTGCGTGATCGCGGGAGTTATCGCGCTTATCGCCCTCGCGGCGCCGGCCACCGCCGCCGATTACGTCCTCCCTCCGGCGATGAAGGCCCAGAAGGCAGATTACTGCGCCGAGTGCCACAGGACGCTTTCGGGCGGTATGGGGCTGGCGGTCGCCGAGTGGAAGAAGAGCGTCCACGCCCGGCGAGACGACAACTGCAATATCTGCCACGGCGGGAACCCCGACCTGAACGACAAGAAGCTCGCCAAGGCCGCCGTCCACTCCTTCGTGGGAAAGCCCGACAAAAAGATCGCCGCCGATTTCTGCGGCAGGGGAGGATGCCACCGCTCCTCCGTCGCCGCCTTCAAGACAAGCCCCCATTACGGCACCCTGCTCAGGGGGGGGAGCCCCGGCTGCGTGAGCTGCCACGGTTCGCACGACATTCAGGCGCCCACGGTGGGGATGATACAGGCGAAGACCTGCACCTCCTGCCATACCGCCGGAGAAATTGAGAAAACCCTCGCCTCCCTCTCGGAGATCGAAGCATCCATACGGTCCATCGACAAGGACGCCGCCTATCTTCTGGGCAAGAACGCCGAGTCGCGCGACATCTCCGCGAAGCTCGCCGACGCGAAGGTCCTCTTCCACCGCCTGGTCCACGTGATGTCGACCCGGGAAGTCCAGTACACCCGGCGGGAGATAGGCCTTCTTCTCCGAGACCTGGGGAACACCTCCGGGACCAGGGTCCTCATCGCGAAACGGCTGGACCTCATCTACTTTGCCACGCTGGCCCTGATCTTCATCGTCATCATCACCTTCTTGATCTTCACGGTCCGCGCCTTTTCTAGAAAAGAGGAGTAGGGCGCTTCCGGAAATTCTATTGACGATTTCCACCTTTCGGCGATAGTGTCACCCCGAAGGCGAGCGCCGATGCACGGACCCATCGCCGGGAAGGCGCGAATATATATTCGCGCTTTCACATATATCCATCAGGACATGAATATGATACAGCTCGATTTCGAAAAGATGGGCGGCCTTGTTCCCGTCATCGCCCAGGACCACGCTTCCGGCGAGGTGCTGATGATGGCGTTCATGAACAGGGAGTCCTGGGACCTCACGGTGAGGACCGGCATAGTGCACTACTGGAGCCGCTCGCGGGGCAAGCTCTGGAAGAAGGGCGAATCCTCCGGCAACGTGCAGGAGGTGAAGGAGATCCGCGTCGACTGCGACAACGACTGCCTGCTCATCAAGGTGCGCCAGGTGGGCGACGCGGCGTGCCACACGGGCTACCGCAGCTGCTTCTACCGCGTGGTCGAGGGCGGTTCGGAACGGATCGACGGCGTGAAGGTCTTCGACCCGAAAGAAAAATACGGTGAATGATCATGAATAAGAACGTGTTGAAGCTGGGCATTCCCAAGGGGAGCCTGGAGTCTGCTACCATAGAGCTCTTCCAGAAGGCCGGGTGGAAGATAACGGTTTCCTCGCGGAACTACTTTCCCGCCGTGGACGACGACGAGATCTACTGCACGCTGGTGCGCGCGCAGGAGATGGCGCGCTACGTGGAGAACGGCACCCTGGACGTGGGGCTCACGGGCCTCGACTGGGTGATGGAGAACAACGCCGACGTGGAGATGGTCTCCGACCTGGTGTATTCGAAGATCAGCACGCGGAAGGCAAAGTGGGTCCTTGCCGTCCCCGAGAACTCGGATATCAGGACGATAGAGGACTGCGCCGGGAAATCGATATCCACGGAGCTGGTGAACTTCACCCGGCGCTATTTCGCCGAGAGGAATATCCCGGTGACCATAGACTTTTCCTGGGGCGCCACGGAGGCCAAGGTGGTGGAAGGGCTCGTGGACGCGATCGTCGAGGTGACGGAGACGGGCTCCACCATCAAGGCGCACGGCCTGAAGATAATCCACACGCTCCTCGAGAGCAACACGAAACTCATCGCCCACAAGCAAAGCCTCAAGGACTCCTGGAAGCGCGGCAAGATCCGGCAGATAGCGCTTCTTCTGCGCGGCGCCCTCAACGCGGACAAGCTCGTGGGCCTGAAGATGAACGTGCCGGAGGAGAGCATCGAAAACGTGGTGAAGATCCTCCCCGCGCTCACGTCGCCCACGGTCTCCAAGCTCTTCAACACGAGCTG
Source organism: Spirochaetota bacterium (assembly GCA_017998375.1). GTDB lineage: Bacteria > Spirochaetota > UBA4802 > UBA4802 > JAGODF01 > JAGODF01. The sequence continues at coordinate 14,325 of JAGODF010000015.1, read as the reverse complement.
GTTCTCCGTCGAGACGGTGATCCCCGAGTCCGTGGCGCGCGACCTGATCCCCCGCCTCATCGAGGGCGGGGCCGACGGCATAATCGAGTACCCCCTCAACAAGGTCGTGGGGCGGAATGACGCCCTCTGACAAAACTCCTTCTCCCTTCGCGGACATACGGAAGAAGGCCGCGGAGATTTCAAGCGCCATGGAGCAACCGGCGTTCTACCGCGACAAGGCGCTCCAGGTGGCGCGGGCCGCGGGACGTGTCGCCGGTTCGGGGGAGGTGCGGTTCGCCCGTGACTTTTCCCGTGAACGAGGGGGAGCCTTCGGCCACGGTTTCCGGCACGCGGAGCTGGTGGCGATTGACGCCGGCGCCATCGTCTACGCGGAGGCGGGATTGGGAGCGGAGAACGACCGCCTCGCCGACATCGCCCTGATCGCCGGTTTCCTCCATGACATCCGCCGCGGAGAGAAGGACCACCCGGAGAAGGCAGCCGTGGAGGCGGCCGATATTTTACGCGGCCGGCTCGACGGGCGCTCCCTGGAGATGGTCGTCTTCGCCATACGCAACCACGAGGCGTTCAAGGAGCGCCAGGTGGTGGATGACGCCGAGTTCATGCTCTGCGCCAACGCGCTCTACGACGCCGACAAGTTCCGCTGGGGGCCGGACAATTTCACCGACACCCTCTGGGACATCGCCGAAAGCATGAAGGTCGACATGGCGGCCGTCATGGCCCATTACGGGAAGGGAATACAGGGAATAATAAGGGTAAAAGACACCTTCAGGACGGAAACGGGCCGCAGGTACGGGCCCGGTTTCATTGACGCGGGACTGGAGATAGGTGAACGGCTGAACGGCCTGTATCGCCAAAAAAAACTGTAAATTGCCGCGGGGGACATATTTTTTTTGTGTACACTCCGGGAATACGGTATGTTACTATTGATGCCGACGCGACTATGCTGACAGGAAATCATACCCCAGATGAGCATTAATTATCAGAGCGGTGGAACAGGCCCGGTTGCGGCGGACCTGGTTGCCGGCGTGATGGGTCGCAAGGTGAAGATACTCGTCGTTGACGACGAGCCGGGCGTGCGGCAGGTGCTCATCAACTACCTCACGGGCGTGGGGTACGAGGTTGACAGCGCCCAGGACGGCGGCGTGGCCATAGAGAAGCTGGGGAAGGATTCCTTCGACCTGGTCATCACGGACCTCAAGATGCCCAACATGGACGGGCGCGCCCTCCTCCAGATTATGGCGGACCGCTTCCCCGACACCCCGAAGCTGGTGCTCACCGGGTACAGCACCGACGAGGACATCATCCACGCGCTGAAGACTGGCGCCTCCGATTTCATCACCAAGCCCATCATGGACTTCGCCATACTGCACCACTCCGTGCAGAAGGCAATCTCGGTGAAAAAGCTCAACGACGAGCGCAACACCTTCGTGGAGCAGCTCACGCAGATCAACAGCGTCATCTCCATGCTCAACCGCGGGATGGAGCTCGACGAGATATTCAAGAACCTCAATATCACCCTGCGCCGCATCATTCCCTTCAACCGCCTGGCCATGGCGGTGATAGACGATTCCACCGGGAAGGTGGTGACCAAGCTGGTGGAATCGGATCGCCCCCTGCTCATCAAGCCGGGCGACACCCAGTCCCTGGAGGAATCGTCACTCCAGGGGGTCGCCGAGAAAAAGGAGGTGCTCCTCATCCGCGACCTGGAGGAGTACCTTTACGAGCACACCGTCTCCAAGGGTGCGAAGCTTCTTCTCGAAGAGGGAATGCGCTCCTCCATGGCGCTCCCCCTGATCATCAACAACGTAACGAGGGGCTTCCTGATATTCGCGTCGGTGGTGCCGAACTTCTTCCGCGAGGACCACATCTCCTTCCTGCGCTCCGTGAGCGGACAGATATCCTTCAGCATCCAGCGGGCGGAACTCCTCGCGGAGCTCGAGGTCCACTCGAAGAAGCTGGAGCAGCTGGTGAAGGTCCGCACCTTCGAAGTGCTGAAAACCCAGAAGACCACCATCTTCGCCCTCTCCAAGCTCGCGGAAACGCGCGACTCGGACACTGGCGAGCACCTGGAGAGGATGCGGAAGTACTGCGTCCTCATCGCGCAGATACTCAAGTACTCCGGGCACGAGGACGAGATCAGCAACCAGTACCTCCGCGACCTCTACGATTCATCGATCCTCCACGACATAGGCAAGGTGGGCATCCCCGACAATATCCTGATGAAGCCGGGGCCGCTCACCGCGGAGGAGTTCGAGATCATCAAGCGCCACTCGGTGATCGGGCACAACGCCCTTAAATCAGCCTCGGAAGAGCTGGGGCAGGACTCGTTCCTCCACATGGCCATGGACGTCACACTCTACCACCACGAGCGCTGGGATGGCCTGGGCTATCCCGTGGGGCTCAAGGGTGCAGATATCCCCCTCGCGGCGAGGATCGTGGCCATTGGCGACGTCTATGACGCGCTCACCACCGTCAGGCCCTACAAGGGCGCCTACTCGCACGAGGAAGCCTTGAAGATAATGCAGGACGAATCGAGCCGGTACGATCCCGCGCTGTTTAAAATTTTTCTGGACAACGAGGCGGAATTCAACCGTATTAGGAAAGAGTTTGAATAGATCCGCTGTCGGAGAGTGCAGGCATGCTGGGACAGACAGTGCGCTTCGGGGGACCCCTCACACCGGTCGTGAAAAAGCTCCTGATCGTCAACGGGGCCGTCTACGTCCTCATAAAGGTCGCGGGCCTTTTCGGCCCGGTGCTGCCGTACCATATTGTATATAACTTCGGTTTGAGCCACGCGGGACTGGCCAGCTTCAAGCTGTGGCAGCCCTTCACCTACATGTTCGTCCACGAGCAGTTCTTCCATGTCCTGATGAACCTCATAGGACTCTGGATGTTCTCCGGGGATCTGGAGGAGCTCTGGGGGGGGCGGCGCTTCCTCCGCTACTACCTTGCCGGCGGCGTCGGGGCCGGCGTCTGCATCGCCGTGATGAACTTCATCCTCTTCGAGAGCTATGGCGTGAACGTCCCCACTGTCGGGGCCTCCGGGGCGCTCTATGCGGTGCTCCTGGCCTACGGCCTCACCTGGCCCAACCGCGAGGTGCTGATATGGTTCGTCCTTCCCGTGAAGATGAAGTGGATGGTGCTCTTTTTCGGCCTGCTGGAGTTCTTCGGCTCCGTCAACATGGCCGCCGGCGCGGGCGGCACTATCAGCCACATAGGCCACCTGGGCGGCCTGCTCACCGGCTTCATCCTGATCATGGCATGGAGGCACGCGGACGCGTCGCCGAAGGGAAAGGCGGCACGGGGCGGCCTACTTGAAGAATTTTTCCGGAAGCGCAAGCTTGAAAAGAAGAAGAAGGAGATCGCGCTCCGCATCGAGGCGAAGAAGATCATCGACACCCTGCTCGACAAGATCGCCCGCCAGGGCATGAGCTCGCTCACCGCGGAGGAGAAGCGCAGCCTCGAGTGGGCGCGGAAGCACTACTATCCCAACGGCCAGGACACGATGCACTAGTGATATTTCCGGAGGACAGGTACAATGAAAACAGCACAACGCGCTTTATTTTACATCACATCGATCCCCCTTCTCTTCGCGATATGCGTATCCCTCTGCTGCAAGAAGGCCCCCACGGAGTTCCTCTCGGCGTCCCGGGTCAACGGCGTCGATATATACGACTCTCCCGAAAAGAAAACAGTCATCGCGAAACTGCAGTGCGCCGAGAAGGTGGGCGTGTTTTCGAAAAAGTCGATTGGAGGCGCGTCCTGGGCGGAAGTCCAGTGGAATGACAAGAGGGGCTGGGTCCTGGAAAGCGAACTCGCCGCCGGGGATGTCGCGGCAAAGTGCGCAGGTGCCGAGGTGGAGGGCGAAGCGGTCGTTCCCGAGCCCGTGGTGGAAAAAGCGAAGGTGGAAGACGCTGCAAAGGCGTATTATGATGCCTATTTCAGGAAACTAACTGAAGAAATTAACAAGAACAGCCCCAATCCCATCACCGATATAGATGAGCACATGCGTACCTTGTGGGAAAAGCGGGGCGATATTCGGGTAAAAGCCAGGATGGGTGACTTCGCCGTTGTGACACACAAGGTCGGGGACCAGGGCGGCAACTACGACAATGACGCGGATTCGCTCTGGCAGAAATGGGGAGTCGGGTGGCGGCAGCTCTTTTCGTGTTATATTCACGCCATAAACAACGAGGCGGATGTGGTGACCGGCGGAAGGATCTATCTCGCAAATCTGAACAAGGATGAGTACCCCGACGCCATCCTGGGACTCCATTACAGTGACAGCGATGGATTCTTCGTCAGGGTCCTCATGACGAAGAAAGACAAGTCGGCGGTGATCACGCAGAAAAGGTTCGCCATACCTTCAGAACCTCCCCGGGAAGGCAGCGAATCTTTCAAGCTGGGACGATGCGGCGATACGCTGATACAAAGCAGCTTCAACCGGGAGAACGCGTTCACCTTCGACTGCGAACGGAATATGCTGGTGCCGGTGAAGTAGCTGGATTACTGCCGCGGACGCGGCTGTTGTCCAGGAGCGCGCTTCTCCTTACGGTGCGTACTCCAGGAGGAACTCCGCTTCGGGAGAAGAGAAGTTTCCTGTATATTTAATTCAGTGATACACACATGTGCTATCGGAGGATTGACGATGCGCAGTAGAAGATTGTTGAGGCGCCTTTTCCTCTTTTCAATGCTTGTCATCTTTATCCTGGGCGCCCTGGTTGATGACCATCCCTTGCCCGTCCATGCAGGAGAAGCCATTCAGTTGCCTCATCCCGAACAGCAGGGGCTTCTTCACAATGATGCATCCGGCCTTGTCGTCTCGATATACAAGCATTCCAACGGAAAGCTTTACACGCGGCTGGGAAAGGTCGAGGAAGCATTTGGAAGCTGGAGAACCGTGCTGCTCAAGATACAGCCCGCCGGCGTGGAAGGCCGTGTGAAGATATCAGGCGGCCCCAAAGGTCCCTTCATGACAGCCGGCCAGAAAGGATCCCTGGAAGTGTCGGCCGAGGAAATGCCTGCGAGTGTGTGGCGCATGAGTCCCCATAAGGGGGGCGGCTTTCGAATAGTGTCTGATGCGAGCGGCCTTGCCCTCACCGTCCTTGCTAAGGATGGTGAAAAAGCCTCTGCGGCTTTAATGGAGATCCAGGATTCTCCGGGTCAATCCTGGAACTTCATGCCCCTGGCCGGGGCCGGTTTCCTTGCGCCAAGGGACAGGGGAATCCTCAAATCAGTACCGATAATCGACGTGCACGTTCATGCCACCAGTCCGGAGGCCGGCGCGAGTTATCTCGGCATCAGGGAGCGCCTCCTTAGTGTATACAATGTCGATATCGCCGCGTGGATAAGCGTCAATTCAAACATCAAGGCATCATCCGCTTTCTCCAGGGTCAGCGCATTCAGGAAGAAAACCGGGGGGCGTTTTTTTACGACCACCAACGAGGCTTACATGGATGCCTTGAAAACCACACCGAAGGATGTGGAACGTCTTTTTTCCGCGGGAGTCGTTGGCTTTAAAATGTGGTGGGGAAACTCGGAGGGAATCGATTCGCCCGCGAACGATCAGGTGTACGCCAAAATGGCCGAGCTGGGCATGCCCACGGCTTCCGCCCATATCGGCAAGGGCGGCACCAGCACGGAGGCACTGGAGGCCTTTGCCGCCTGGTCCCGCGTCATGAAGAGGCATCCCGCTCTAAAGGCCGTGACGGCACACATGGGTAACCAGATGTATCGCAAGGATCCCTTCGGAGAAATAGAGGCCATGATGGAGGCGCATCCGAATTTCTACGTCGATACCTCCTGGAGCATGACTATCTCCGTCCTCTCCGACAGGGAAAGGCTCAGAAATCTTTTCATTCGCCGCTCCGACAGGATTCTCTTCGGTACGGATATCGGATCCGGAGTCATACGTCCGGAGCGTTACGAGTACATGGCCGTCAACTATGAGAAGGTCATACGTTTTCTGGAGACGGACGAGTGGGTGCATGGTCCACTATGGCTGGGCGGCAGCAGTGGCGCGAAGCTGCGGGGTCTCGCGCTCCCCAGGGAGGTGCTGGATACTATCTATTATAAAAACGCGGCGAGGATATACCCCGGTGTGGCCGAGGGCTTGAGAAAGCTCGGTTATTCGGTAGAGATACAATAGCCGGTTTTCTTTCTAAAGCGGAATAATCCGACATCGAGAAGGTTCGCTATTTACACGTCCCATCCTCTTTATATCCGGGATTCAGAACCCGGCAGCAGTGATTCATCTTCAGCGTCTCGTATATGCGGTTGATCGAATCGTGTATCCCCTGCATTTCAACGCATAGTTGTTGTGCCCTTGGCGCGTTTGTTTTTTTGTTCTCTTTTGCTGAAGCATCATAGAGCGCACGCGCTTTTTGCAGCATCTCAACCGTGACATCCTTGAGGAATGGTCGGCACAGTTCGTATTTTTTCTGGAGCGAATCATCCTTCCCTCTGATGCTGAAACTCAAGTTGCGGTACGGGGGGGTGAGCCCGCCCGCTTTTGCGCCGAGTGCCTCTATGCGGGAAGGTATTTTCTCCTCGAACAGGTATTTCCACCAGTTCGCCTCGAATGTGCCGGTAAAATCCGGGTACAGTTTTCTTGTTTCATTTATCCGTTCCGGGTACAGCGCATGGGTGCGGCCGACCCCGAAGGTCTCGATCACATGGCCGAATTCGTGGAGATACGCGCCGCTGAAAGAGCTCCAGTGCGTATGCTTCGCTGAAAGAATCACCGATCCCCTTCTTTGGGATTTGAGCGTATGCGGAATGACGGAAAGGGACCCCGCACCGCCGGTCGAACGCACTGCCAGTTTATCGGACGCCCAGTAGTAGAAGATTGTATCAAAGTCGTTGATCTTATCCGCCACGATGCCGCCAAGGCCGGGCAGATAACCGATGACCGGCTGGTACACGACCCGCTTCTTCGCGGGCCGCTTTTCTCCGCCTATGCGCGTGACCGGGTCGTCGACGAATACTGTTTTGATATCGATCGACAGGCGGCCCCTGGTGAACGCTTCGATGATCATTTTGAACAACGCGTGCGTGGTCTCGCTGTCCTTGATCTGGTCGTCTGTGATATTGGTCCTGATGTGAACTGGCTTGTCGTTAAAGTCCATCACGGTCGCGTCGGTATTTTTGAAGAACACGGCCAGGATGCGGTGGGTGTATTCAGGCGTTACATTTCTGTATAACTTGTGGGTTTTGCACAACCATATCATGAAGTCGACCTTGCTGTCCTTCGCCGAAAGCAGCGACTCCGCAAGGGTGAAATTCCCGAGGGCCGATTCGTGATCGCCGCCCGCCAGGGTTTTTGCGCCCAGTTCCTTCGCTGACGTGATTAAATATTTCCTGTACTTGCTGGTGTTTTTTTTCAAGTCATATGCCTTTTGGAAACTGGCGGTTGCTTCTTTGTAGTTCCGAAGCGCCAGCTCCTTCCGGCCATTCTGGAAGAATTCCTCGGCTTCGGATGCGCCGGCCGCAACCGGCAGATTCCGGGTTGGTATGAATAAAACCGCGAGAGTTATTAATGCTGTTGTAATAGAGAACCGTTTGGCATTGCAGTATTTCATATATCACACCGCCGAAAAGAGTGTATGCTGGTTTAATTTCTGGAAATTGGTAAAAGCTGTTATTGTTTTTTTACATCGTCAAAGGTTTTTTACCTGGGACGCGGCGGATAGTCCGGAGCTCGCGTCTCATATTGGCGCGTATCCCCGGCGGAAACCCGCACCGGGAGAGCGGGAGCTACCTGTTGTTTCATCTCCCGAAGTACGGAATCTCCGGCACCGGCTCTCTGTTCAGCGGGCTTTTCAGGAAAAACGATTCCCGGACGCCGGGGAACGCCGACAGAATCTTTTCCGGGGCGGGACGCAGCTCGAAGTGCACGTGGTTGCCCTGGTTTTCCGCGATGTATCCCACGACATCGTAGCGCTTCACCCTGTCGCCGATCCTGACGGCGGGGACGATATGGTTGTAGTACACGGTGCCGTACTCCCCGCCGATGCCGAAGCGCCAGTCGAAAAGCGGCGCCACGACCGTGCCGGGCGCGCTCGCGAGGACCGGGGTGCCGGGCCTCGCCCAGATGTCGAATGCCAGGTGCGGCGTCCCCGCCAGCCCGCCCTCCGGTATCCGGTACCCGTAATAGAAATAATTCCTTGGGTAGCTCCATCCCTTAGGGTAAAACCTGTCGGACTGTATTTTCCAGCTGTGCGGATTTTTCAGGACCGCCACATAATCATCCATCATCATCTGGCGCGGACGCAGCGGCGAAGTGAGCCAGCCGTCCGCCAGCCCTATCTTCATGTCCCGGTCCCCGACGGGGCAGATGAATGCCGGAAGGAGTATCACAGAAAGCGGTTCCCGGAGCGTCACGTTGCACAATGGTTTGCCGGCAGGACTGTTGCCGTTCACCCGGAGCGTGAGGTCCTGGTTTTTTCGCACCTTTATCGAACCGTCTTTTTCCCGTAGAAAATATCCGGGTGAGCTGATCGCGAGGTCCGCGAGCGCCGCCTCGCCGGGGTCCTGCGTGCCGTTCAGGTTCGCGTCGTAGAAGAAATTGATCCTTACAAGGGACGCGGGGACCGGGGATGCGGTCTGTGAACTTGCTTGCGGCATGCCGCCGATACCGGCAACGAAATACAGGATGATCGAAATCATCAGGGTGGAGGACGGTCTCATGCTGTGTTTCTCCTTCGCGGTCGCGGGATATTGTTCACGTATGCTGCCGGTTTTCCGCCATCTGTCAAGGTGCTTTTTCTCATGCACATCGGGGCATATACGGATGTGCGCGACTGGTACATCGCGTCCACCCGCCGCCGGGCTTCATTATTCTCTTGACATCCCCCTCTTTGTGGACAAATAATATTTACAGGAGTGATAAAAGATCTGGTTATGGGGAAACGATAATGAAATCGGCGTGCGCGGCGCTTCTTCTATGTGTATCGGCGCTTTATTGCGCTTCCGGCGGAGACCGGGACATCCTCATCAGCAGGGGATTCAGCGGCGGCGATACCTATCTCATCGTCTGTAAGGGCTTCCCGAAAGACGGCGTCCAGGGTTTCCGGCGCGGTGAGACCGCGAAGGACGCGGCGCTCATGAACGCGCAGTTCATCGCGCGCGATATCTTCAACGAAACGGTGGACCCGGTGCGGTACGGCAGCGTGAAGAAATTCACGGTGTACGACGATCACGCCGTGGTGTACTACGAGATCATGAAAAAAGGGCTCAGGGACAATTTGAAATAATTGGGAGAACGATGATGATGGACCGCGAACGGGCGCTTGCGCTCCTCCGGGAGCACGTGAAGAACGAGAACATGGTGAAGCACTGCCTCGCCTCCGAGGCGGTGATGCGCGCCCTCGCGCGGAAGTTCGGCGAGGACGAGGACCGGTGGGGCCTCGCCGGGCTCCTCCACGACATCGACGTGGAGATCACGAACGCGGACCTCGACGTGCACACGAAGGACGCCGCGCGGATCCTCGGGGAACAGGGCCTGGACGCGGAGATCATCGACGCGATCCGCCTCCACAACGAGCAGGCGCACCTCGGCGAGAAGCGGAGCACGCGTTTCCAGCACGCGCTGGCGGCGGGGGAGACGGTCACCGGGCTCATCATCGCCACGGCGCTGGTGTACCCCGACAAGAAACTCGCAAGCGTGAAGCCCTCGTCGGTGACCAAGCGCATGAAGGAGAAGGCATTCGCCCGTACCGTGAACCGGGAGATCATCATGGAGTGCGAAAAGATCGGCATGGAGCTCCCGGCATTCGTGGAGCTCGCGGTCGGCGCCATGAAGGAAATCGCTCCCGAACTGGGGCTGTAGGGCCCCGCCTGTCAGAAATTGCTTGCATTTTCCCCGCGGTGATGGTATCTTTTTTCATGCATGGTTGCGCGATATGCGGGCGGTCAGGGTATATGGAATGAGGGTCATGAAAACCGGCGCAATAATCTTCATGGGTATGCTACTTGCCGCCGTCGCGGGCTTATCCGCCTGCGGTGAAGAGCTGTACGATGACGCGAAGCGCGCCCTCGATGGTTACCCCGTGGCGGCCGTTCTGGTGTACGACAACGGATCGGCGAAAATCATCATTACCGACGGGGGGGACTATTTCAAAGAAATCGGGGTCTACACGATGGCCGCGGCGCCCACCGTGACGCTCCCCGTCCTCATGCACCGCAGCGGGGCGCTCTTCGTGGCCGAGGGTTCGCGGGTTCACGTGAACACCGGGAGAGGATGGATTGTCACGGAACCCGTGTTGGAGACCCCGGTCCTGGGGCTCGCGTCGAACGGCGACGGAGTGATGGCGTTGTCTGGAACGATCCTGTGCGAATTCCAGGACGACGGCTCAACGCCCTGGAGACAGGAGATGAACCTCTCCACGGTCATTGTTTCGCCGTATACCGCGCAGACGATAACGAACGTCGGCAACCGCGAAGATGCAATCATTGTCGCATCCGATACGGGGAGTGTCGCGCTGTATTCAAGCGGGGACATGGCAACGCCCCTGGTCACTTTGCCGGTACCCGTGGCGACGTTTTTCGATGAAAATGACGGCATCTACTACGCGGGTGGGGGAACCACACTCATAACATCCTCCGGGAAGGTCTACAGCTCGGCGACCTTGACCATCAATTCCTTCGCGGTGCTAGACCGGTCGACGTTGTTCGCCGGTGGTCACGATACGGCTCCGGCATCGTATGTCTACAGGTTGAATCCCGATACCGTGTCATATGAGCAATACCAGCCTCTGGCGTCCTCGGCCGCGACGGTGTTCCTCGGCGCGCTGGACCGGAACAGGCTCATCGTGGGCCTGCGCGATTCCGCGGACAACGGCATCTTCATCTTCGACTATGTCACGAAATCCACGAGGAAAATCTACTCATCGGCAGTCTACGGTCTCCACGTGATGCGTCCCTGATCCCGCGTCGCGGAATCCGCAGCAGTATTATTTTTTTATTGTCGATATCGGCCTTACAATAAAAGGTGGACATATCACCCTCTTCCCTGTAGTGAGTTGATGCAATGAGCGTGTCCGATATACAACTGACCATTCCGTCCGAGTACGCCGGCGACATCGCCCGGCTCGCCGACACCATGGAAAAAGCCGGCTTCGAGTGCTACATGGTGGGCGGCTCGGTGCGTGATCTCATCATGGGCCTGCCGGCGTTCGACTTCGATTTCGCCACCAACGCGCGCCCCGAGAAAGTGATGAAGCTCTTCCGGCGCGTGGCGCCCACGGGCATCAGGCATGGCACCGTGACCGTGCTGATGGGCGACCGCTCCTACGAGGTCACCACCTACCGTGCCGACGGCAAGTACCTGGACGGCCGCAGGCCCGAGAGCGTCGCGTTCTCCGAGACGCTGGAGGAGGACGTGAAGCGCCGCGACTTCACCATCAACGGCCTGGCGTACGACGTGCGGCGGGGCAGGGTGATAGATATGGTCGAAGGAATGGCGGACATCCGCGCCGGCGTCGTCCGCACCATCGGGAGCGCGCTGGACCGCTTCGGCGAGGACGGCCTGCGCACCTACCGCGCCTGCCGTTTCGCCGCGAAGCTCGGGTTCACGATGGAAGACGCCACCTTCGAGGCGATCGGCAAAACGCTCGACATCGCGGCAAAGGTCTCCGTGGAGCGCGTGAAGGACGAGCTGATGAAGCTCCTGGAGGCGGAGAAGCCCTCCGTGGGGCTGGAGTACATGCGCAGGTCTGGGCTCCTGGCGATCTTCCTGCCGGAGCTCGCGCAGTGCTACGGCCTGGAGCAGAACAAGTACCACCTCCATGACATCTACTACCACAGCATCTACTCCTGCGACGCCGCCCCGCGCGACTATCCGCTCATCCGCCTGGCGTCGCTGCTCCACGACATCGGCAAGGTGCCCACGAGGCGCGAGGTGGAAGGCGGCGAGAGCACCTTCTACAACCACGAGGTGGTGGGCGCGCGCATGGTACGGCGGCTCCTGGCGCGGCTGAAGTTTTCCAACGAGGAGATCGACCGCGTGGTCAACCTGGTGGTGAACCACATGTTCCACTACACCGACGAGTGGACCGACGGGGCCGTGCGGCGCTTCATGCGCAAGGTGGGGCTGGAGAACCTGGAGGATCTCTTCCGCCTGCGCCGCGCCGACCGCGAGGGCAACGGCATGCGCGGCGGCCTCCCGGCGCCCATCCGGGAGCTTCGCAAGCGCATCGACAAGGTGATCGAGGACGAGAACGCCATCACGGTGAAGGACCTGGACATCAACGGGCACGTCATCATGGAGGAGTTCGGCATCGCGCCCGGGCCCATGATCGGGAAGATCCTCAACCAGCTCCTGGAGCTGGTGCTCGACGACCCGGCAGTGAACCGGCGGGACGTGCTGGTGGAGAAAGCCCGGGAGATATTCGCCTCGCTCGCGTCGGGAAAGGGGGATGATAAGGACGCTTCCGGGGGCGATGCTCCCGCCGGGGAATAGAATGATATTTCCGGGGTGAAAGGCACCGATTCAGGGTGCGCCGGTATCACCCCCTCTTCTTCGTCTTGTGCATGATGAAAAGATAATTGAAACCGCGCAGGAAGAAGTTCCCATCCTCGGCCGCTTTCCGGTAGTTCCCCATCTTGAGCGTCTTGTTGTGACGCACTACGGCGACGATGTCAACGGGCGTGAAATATTTCCGTAGCAGTTCGAACAGGCGGAAACCAACCGGCACGAAGCCCTTCTTCACGCCATGAAAATCGCAGACGTAGAGGCCGATGTACCGGTCCGGCCGGAGCACGCGGTGCATCTCGCTCATGGCCTCGTCCATCGCCTGGAAGTACGCTTCCTCAGTGGCGGATAGCCTGCCGATGCACTTTTTCTCGTCCGAATAATGTATGTTGTCGCCGTAGGGCGGGTCCACGAAGACGAAATCGGCCTTGCCGTCCTCCAGGGGAAGCTTCCGCGCGTCGGCCCGGAAGATGTCCTTGCGGACCGGGTTGATATCGTAGCCCAGGGCCCGGCGTTCCAGGTCCCGCGCCACGTCCAGGGTAGTACCGCTGCCGCACATCGGGTCCACCACCAGGTGGCCCTTGGCGGTGTACCGCCGGAGCAGGTTCCAGATGATGTACGACGGCGTCGCCCCGGCGTAGTTCTGATCGCCCTGGGCCCCGTCCCTGCCGTAGTTCTGGGAGGGATAGTCCCAGAGGGTGGTGGGTTGTATGACAAGCGGTGGTTTCGGCATGGGGTAAAGATGCACGGTAAAAATATATATGTAAAGGAAAAAACGGGTTCTTTTCAAATCGCCCGATCTGTTTAAAAAATTATTTGACTTAAAAGGCCCATACGCTACTTTGGATGGTGAGGCACCCATATAAAAATCATGCTTCGATCTTGGTTGTAGAGAGGGTTTTGCGAATATTCATTAACAATTTGTAGATTTAGACAGCAGCATATAACTCTTGGCAGGAGGATTTTATGCCCGTAACCAGAAGGGACTTCCTTAAACTGTCGGGTTTCACCGCGGCCGGGGCGTTTCTCGGAGGCACCACGTTCATCAGTGGCTGCAAGGGTAAGCCGGACAAATTAAGCGGAACAACGGAAAGCACTACCATTTGTCCTTATTGCGGCGTCGGATGCGGTCTCATCGTATCCACCCGGAACGGAAGGGTCGTGAACATCGAGGGCGACCCGGATCATCCAATCAACAGGGGATCGCTCTGCTCCAAGGGCACTGCGCTCCACCAGGTCGCGGTCAATCCCATCGACAGGCGCCTCACCAAGGTCCAGTATCGCAGGCCCGGCGGCACCGAGTGGGAAGAGATCACCTGGGACCGCGCGATGGACATGATCGCGGAACGCGTCAAAAAGACGCGCGACCAGACCTTTATCGCGCAGGAAAACGGCGTCACAGTCAACAGGACGCAGGGGCTCGTGGGACTCGGCGGCGCGGCGCTCGACAACGAGGAATGCTACCTCTGGAGCAAGCTCGCGAGGATACTGGGGATCACCTACCTGGAACACCAGGCTCGAATTTGACACAGCCCCACGGTCGCCAGTTTGGCGGCCACCTTCGGACGCGGCGCGATGACCAACGGCTGGAACGATATCGAACATGCCGATGTCGTCCTTGTCATGGGAAGCAATCCCGCAGAGAACCATCCCATATCATTCAAGTACGTCACGAAAGCGCAGGATAAGGGCGGCAAGCTCGTCGTTGTCGATCCGCGCGTCACCAGGTCGGCCTCGCTGGCTGACCTCTACGCGCCGGTCAGGCCCGGCTCCGACATCGCCTTCCTGAACGCGATCATCAACTACCTTCTGCAGAACGACAAGATCCAGAGGGAGTACGTCGTCGAGTACAC
>JAGODF010000291.1 GCA_017998375.1 Spirochaetota bacterium | reverse complement strand
CATATAACTGTAATTGTGCGTATTGCTGTTTAAGATGATAAAATAGTGGGTATGCGTTGTGAAAAGTCAAAAAAAATATACGGAATAACTAAAAAAAGTGAATTTCTTGCGTCCGGGAATCGTACTAACTGAATGAAATGGGTAAAAATACGATTATCGGAGGAAATACATATGAAAGAAAAACTGTTAAGGGAACTTATTGAATTGCACGCTTATAAAAAAGGACCACAGTATATATCTAACGATGAAATTATAGAATTCTTTCGTATTAAAAAGAACCAAATGTCGTATGAATCATTCGAATATATCCGTGACTATTTCCTGCAAACTTTAAAAGTGCCTCGATACTCATTTACCATTCTGGAGGCATGGATACGAAACGGTAAATCTGGAGAAATCATGTGGCAGGATGTAAAAAATCCTGTAAAATCAGGAAGGATGACCAGTGTGTCGATGAGAAATGATGTAAGATCAAAATTATATCATGGAAATACATGCCGAGAAGAGATGGGCAACACAACGCGTAATGTGAGGTTGGCGGACAGGGTGAGTGGTAAAGGAAGTAGTGCGATAAAAGCAGAAGGATCAGTTGCGAATGAGCAGGATGGGGCTGTGAATGCGATGATAGGTGAAAGAATGCTTTCTGTGAATTCTCAAATAACGGGAAAGAGCCAGCAGAATGGGACGGGGAAGGATGCGGCAGTATCGATATCGGTATTGGAGAGAGAAAAAAATTCAGTGGCGAATGGGGATTTGGAGTCTGGATGGAGACATCGCGTTCGGAATGACGTACTATCAGGCATTTCTAAAAAAAATTATGAAGCTACAGGAGGTGATGATTTACCAAGCGATTATGCGAAATTCAAGGAGGTCATGGTGCTGCGGCGGTATTCGCCAAGAACCGTGAAGACGTACCTGGGGGCGCTGCGGCGTGCGCACAGATGGTTCGTCGAGAACAGGGGGAAGGCGGTCAACGAGATTGGCGCGGCAGATGCGAAGGAGTATTTCCTCGCGCTGATGGAGGGGCGAGGGCTGTCGCCGTCGATGGTGAGGATCACGCGGTTTGCTCTCGCGTTTTACCTGGGGAACGTCGCAGGGAGGGTGCTCGATTTCGGTTTCCTCGACGGGATGAAGAACGACCGGCACCTGCCGACTGTGCTCTCGCGGGAGGAGATTGCGCGCATGCTCTCGATGACGCGGAACGTGAAGCACCGCACCATGCTGGGGCTCCTGTACGCGGCAGGGCTGCGGCTTTCTGAGCTGGTGGGCCTGCGGGTGCGGGACGTGGACCTGGAAGGGCTTATCATCCACGTGAAGATGGGGAAGGGGCGGAAGGACCGGATCACTGTTTTTTCGCAGTCGCTCGTGGAGGACTTGCGCAGGTGCATGGCGGGGAAGGGGGCTGCGGACTTCGTGTTCACGCCGGCGGCGGGGGAGGGCGATACGCACATTTCCGGGAGGACGGTGCAGAAGGTGCTCGAGACGGCGCTCGCGCGCGCGGGCATCGCGAAGAAGGCGACGCCGCACGATCTGCGACACGCGTTCGCGACGCACCTGCTGGAGAACGGCATCTCCATTCGGCACATACAGCTCCTCCTGGGGCACAAAAACATATCGACCACGACCATCTACACGAAGGTGGCGCACCCGGCGCTGAAGGGCATCAAGAGCCCGCTGTGAGGCGTCCTCGCCGTCAGTAAAGCTCCGCGAACGGGTCCAGTTCCGGATCCTCCTGCCAGGTGTACTCCATCTCGTCGCTCGTTTTCTTCGCGATGTCGCGGCCCAGGAGTTCGGCGACGAATGCCAGGGCCATGTCCGTGCCGGCGCTGATTCCGGAGCTGGTCCAGGTGTTCCCGTCTCTCACCCAGCGCGCTTTCTTTACCCAGTCGACCGTGGGCGATTCATGCGGCGCCCAGGCGAAGACCCGCTTGTTCGACGTGGCCCTCCTGCCGTCGAGAAGTCCCGTCCTGGAGAAAAGGATTGAGCCGGTGCAGACGGTGAGGATGTGTTCGGATTTCCCGGCGAGCGTTTTCAGCCTGTCGATGAACGCGGCGTCATTCACGAGCCCGCGCGTGCCGATCCCGCCGGGGACGAGGAGGATGATGGGCCCGGCCCCGATTTCCGACAGCGACCGTGTGACGACGGGGACGTCCTGGCTGCTCGTGACCACACTCCCGCGTTCCGAGTAGAGCCCGATCGTGAAATGCTCCTTGAGCCTCCCGAACACCTCGATGGGGCCGAAGGCGTCGAGCGTCTCGAAATTGTCGAACAGCAGTGCCGCGATGTGGCGCATGGCGGTGGCCTCCTCCCCGGGGAGGGCCGATCGCGCCGCCCCGGCGTTGCGTTCATATTAAAATAGCGGTCGACGCTGTCGTCAACAGAGTTTTGAGCTGCTCCCCGCGTTCCCGCTTCACACGGGTATCACGCATGCAGTACCGGGGTAACTCCGCTTCCTCCTCGCTTATCCTATAGTCTTCCTGCTATCCACATCGCTTGTACGTCCTTTCCGGGGCGTTTGGACTTCGTATTTTAATCTGTATGCCAAAAGTTGATATCTGTTCATAAATATCATTTCCACGCAGGCGGGAATCCATTTTTTGCCATCAGCTGCTGCCCTGTTTTTCACCGGGCGCCCGGGGAATGGTGTTGTGTGACTGAAATGGCCGGATAATGATAGTATCGATTGAAAAAATTGTATTTTCCGTGAAAAATAATTTACTTCTAGAGTTGCGGGAATCGTATTAATCAGGCTGGAAGGAAATTCGATACGACGGCGGCACATGACATGGCGATTGTGGCATTCAACGCGGCTATCAGGGGCTTGAGCGGCAGGCTGGGGGATATGGTGTTCTATGAGCGCAACGGGACGGCCTGCGCGAGAAGGCATGTCGTCCCGCACGACCCGAAGTCACAGGGGCAGATGGCATGCCGGAAGGCCTTCGCGGCGCTGGTGGCGGAATGGCGCGCCATGGGGGAGGACGCGCGGAAGGAGTGGAACGAACGTGCGCGCAGGAAAAGCCACTCCGGATTCAACGCGTTCATCTCGGCGAACATGGTGAGAATGCGGGAGGCGGGAACGCTCGTAGCTAAAATCCCCAGATGTCGCCGGGGAAATCCAGGCAGCTTGATGCGACGAGGCGCCCGTGATGCTGCTTCTCGAGCTCGAGCGACTGGTCGTAGAGCTGCTGCAGGCTGCGCAGACGCGCGCTGTCGCCGTGCTGGGTCTCGTAATAGATTACGCGTGCGAGGAACGGGAGGAGCCGGCGGTCCGCCTTCCGCTCGCAGTATTCGAACGCGAGGTCGAGCGCCAGGCACGTGTACTCCGTCAGCGCGGGGACGCAGTCGTACTGCTTGAAGTGTCCCATGTGATCCGACTGGCGGAGCAGGTCGCCGGCGATCTTCCGCAACAGGTATCTTTTCTGGTGGATGGCGTCGTTGTCCAGGATCGCGTCGCCGGTCTCCAGGAGCTGGCGGCCGGCCTGCGCGAGGAGCCCGCCCGCGTGGAGCTTCTCCGCGGTCCCCAGGGCGACGTATTCAGTGTAGAGGCGGACTGGCGTTTCGAAGAGCATGGTTTATTCCTTTCATTGCGGTTGATGGTGGGCGCCTTACGCGCTTTTCCTGTCAAGCCCGCGGGTGATGAAGAAGCAGAAGCCGTAATAGGCGAACAGCGCGCACGCGACAGCGACCTGCGGCAGCAGTGTTTCGCGCGGGATGAGGCCGGTGGTGATGCCGTAGATCATCGTGGGTATGTTCCACGCGATGATGATCATCGTCAGGGGGACGACCATCCGCCGCTCGAGCGGCTTCCTGTCGGCCCAGACAAGGAGCAGCGTCCAGGCGAGCATCAGCCCGGCGCCGAGGTTGATCGCGAAGACGTAATCCGGGCCGAGCTCGCGGGTGACGCCGAGCATCCTCCTGCCGACCTCCGGGAACGCCATCTGGACGAAGGCGAGCGCGTCCAGGGCGATGCCAATCCAGTACGCGGCCCTGAGCAGGGCTATCCGTCGTGTGCGGGTGAGCTCCATCATCCGAATCCTCCTTCAATGCCTTCAAGGCCCGGCGTGCAGGGCGCAAATTACGGTAGCACCCGCGGGGCGGCGTGTCAAACGCTTTCGCTGCGCGAGCGGAGAAGGAAGGGGGATGATAAAATTCCGCTTGCCCGGCGGCCGCTCCTGTGCTTTCGTAGCAGCATTGCCTATTCCACTGTGCCGGAGCGTTTCCAATGAAAAAGGGCCTTCTCCTCTGCGCGGGTTTCCTCGCGATCGTTTTCGCCGTGGTGCACCTTTTCTTCTGGAAGATGCTCGATTGGAACGAGCAGCTGCGGCTCCTGGCGCCTGAAAACCGCGGGACCATGGTGATGCTCAACATCGCCGTGGTCTACTACCTGCTCGCGAGCGCGGGCTTCACCTTCCACCTGGCGCGTGCCTCGCGACACGGCGCGCTGGAGAAGGCGCTCCTCCTCTTCTTCGGCGGCTTCTACCTGGTGCGGATCGGGTTCGGCGCGCCGGTGTACGGCGTGAACGCCGAGGAGCTCTTCATCTGGGCGCTCTGCCTCATCGCGGCGCTCTGTTACCTCCTGCCGCTGAAGATGCGGGATGCGGCGTGATCCCCGGGATGCGATGATAGCCGGGGAGGGGGATCGGTGATACGGCAGTTCATCATGCGCGCGGCGCTGTGTGCGGGAAGCGTCGGCCTGCTTGCGGCGCTTGCCGCGGGGGGAGGCGAGGTGCGGCGCGCTGGTGCCGTCCCGGGAAAGGTATCGCGCGTGGTGTCGCTCTCGCCTTCCATCACGCGGCAGGTTGTCGACCTGGGCGCGGAAGATTCGCTCGCCGGCGTGACGAACTATCATCCCGCAATGCAGAAAAACGTGCCGGTTGTGAGCTCCATCGTCCTGCCGAACATCGAGCTCATCTTCTCGCTCCACCCGGACGCGGTGCTCCTCTCCGGGAGTGACGTGATCGCGGCGCACGCGCCCCGCATGGAGGCGCTGGGGCTGGCGGTGCGACGCTTCGGGAAGAACGAGGGCTTCGATGACATCATCGCGAACTACCGCGAGCTTGCCGCGCTGCTGGGGATGGGGATGAAGGCGGAGGGGAAGATAGAATCGTACCGCCGCGAGCTTGGTTCGATACGGAAAGCGCGGGGCGCGCGCTGCGCGTTCTTCGTCTCGCACGGGCCCATCGTCGCGGCCGGGGGGAAATCGTTCATCG